>NZ_JACBAZ010000015.1 GCF_013391475.1 Oceaniferula marina
CTTCGCTAAACTTTCGATCTCATCCCGAGTGAGATTCAATGTGGCGGCAGGCTGGGTCGAGTGACCTCGGTAGTTTTGAATAGGCATACCAAGCGTGCCGCCACACCTGAGGAGTCAAGAGTTTTTATGATTTATTTTAATCTAATTGACTTATATTCAGCGGGTTAAGCTCTTATTTTGACGCCAATGACCAAGTAGCAAAACAGACGGGACGATTGCCGAGATAAATTTCTGTTTTGGCAAGGCGCGACGATGGAATGGTGCGGGCACCATGACTGAGGAGAAACGCAGCCAGAACAGAAATTTATCCGGAACTCTGGTAGACCACGAAGTGCATTTCCTCACAGCTTTAAAACTTTCAATCGTCTCATCTGTTTTGCGGAGTGGTATTATACAGACGATCAAAGGTCATCAACCGCATCGATGTCACCTCGATGCCGAAAGTGGCAATCCCCAATCGATATACAGCACCGGGCTACATCACCGCCGCATAGATCACAGCAGCCAATAAAGCCCCGGCAATCGGCCCGACGATAGGCACCCAGGCATAAGGCCAGTCGCTGTCACCCTTACCTCGGATCGGCAAAAGCTGGTGCACAATCCGAGGACCCAGATCCCGCGCCGGGTTGATTGCATATCCGGTGGTTCCCCCAAGGGACATACCAATCGAAACCACAACCAGTGCCACCGGCAAGGCCCCGATGGAACCAAGGCCCACCTTTCCTTCAGGAAGGTTCTCTGCGCCCGACCCGACCCAGCTGATCGTCCCTTCACTGATACCGAGCACCGCAAAGACCAAGATGAAGGTTCCGATCAACTCGCTGAAAAAGTTGGTAGGGATAGAGCGGATGTTCGGAGCTGTGGAAAAACACCCCAACTTGGCTCCCTGATCATCCGAAGCATTGAAGTGATTCCGATAGGTGACAAACACAAGTACCGCACCGGTCATACCACCAGCAAGCTGGGCCAGAATGTAACCCGGCATATCGGCCGCAGGAAACAAACCTGCAGCCACTAGGCCAACCGTCACCGCCGGATTGATATGCGCACCGCTGTAGGGTGCAGTGCACAGGACTGCCACATAAACCGCCAGCCCCCAGCCTGCGGTGATCAGCACCCAGTTTCCCGGGCTACCTTTCGTGTCTTTGAGAATAGCGTTCGCCACCACGCCATTGCCTAACAATACGAGTATTGCTGTACCTATGAATTCTGCAATCAAGGGGTTCATTTTTTTGTTCGTTTGATTGTTGTGCCGTAAGAACGAGAACTACACCAAATACCCTTGGGCCATTTCCGTGTATTCCTCGATTTGCTGTTGCTGCCATGCCTCATCACGCCCGAGTTCTTCCGCCATTAGAGCCGCTACCTTCGGAGCCATCTCAATAGAGGCCTTGGCATTCAGCAATAGCGAACGGGTCCGGCGACTAAGGACATCATCAACGGTGCGTGCCATTTCCATACGGCAGGACCAGACCACTTCGGCAGCCGTGTGCGGAAGTGCGGGATGCAGTTGCTCGGCCCACTCCACGCGGGTTCGCATCAAATCCCGAATGGCATGGGCATCCGACCCATACACCGCAAGCTCCTTCAATGTTTCCGGATGGGAGTGATAACCGTGAATGTTCAGGTTCTTGGTCATACACGGACGCTCCTCAAGGTGACCGACGGTTTCAGCATGGTTCACCACATCCTCCGCCATGTTGCGATAGGTGGTCCACTTACCGCCACAAATCGTGATCAATCCGGACTGTCCGATGTGAATCGTATGGTCACGGGACAAGGCGGCGGTATTGTCACCACCTCCGGCTTTGACCAATGGCCGGATCCCGGCAAAGGCCGATAGAATATCGTCGCGGCTAGGTTTTTCATTCAGATAGCCACTCGCCGTTTCCAAAATGAAATCGATCTCTTCACTCATCGGTTTCGGCTCAAGACTGGACTCCTCAATCGGAGTATCCGTTGTCCCCACCACCACGTGACCATGCCAAGGAATGGCAAACATCACCCGCCCATCTTTGGTGTGAGGAACCATAATGGCCGTGTCTCCGGTTAAAAATTTGCTCTCGAGCACAATATGTACGCCCTGGCTCGGCGAAATCATTTCCTGGCTGTTCGGATCATCCATCTTGAGGACATCATCGGTAAAAGGGCCGGTGGCATTGATCACCGCCTTGGCGGATACATGCATGGATTCTCCTGATTCCATATCTTCAAATTGCACCCCCGAGACAAAACCGTCATCCCCTTTGTCAATGCCTGTGACGCGGGCATAGTTCAACATCACCGCCCCTTGCTCAGCGGCCGTTTGTGCCATATTGATCAGCAAGCGCGCATCGTCAAACTGGCCGTCAAAGTATTGCACACCTCCAATCAAGCCATCGGTAACCAAGGTCGGGATATGATTGAGGGTCTTTTCCTTGTTCAAATAGGTTGAGGGACCAAATCCATATTTGCCGGCCAAGACATCATAAAGCTTCAGTCCAATACCGTAAAAGGGAGCTTCCCACCAGGTATAGTTCGGCACAATAAACCGCTGGTCACTGACAAGGTGAGGCGCATTCACTCGCATGATGCCGCGCTCCTTCAAGGCTTCCATCACCAACGAAACATTGCCTTGTTGGAGATAGCGCACCCCCCCATGAACCAGCTTCGTACTACGACTGCTGGTGCCTTTACCAAAATCCGACTGCTCAAGCAGAAGAGTCCGATAGCCACGGGAAGCGGCGTCAACAGCCGCGCCAACGCCTGTAGCCCCACCACCGATAATCACAACATCCCACTCACTTCCGCCCCCATTCAGGCGCTGTTTCATTTCTTCGCGTTTCATAATTAATAATCGTTTAGTCTCTGATTTCCTTGTTTGTTACTCTCTATAGTAAGTCTTATTTTTCCGGTTTTTCCCAATGCATCGACCGCTTGACGGCTTCATTCCAGACAGCCTTCTTTTCTGCGGCCTCATACGGTGCGATTTGAGGTTCAAAAATGCGATCCACTTGCCAGTTTTTCTCGAGTTCAGCGGTATCCCGCCACACGCCGGTTGCCAGACCCGCCAAGTATGCTGCGCCCAAGGCGGTCGTCTCAAACATCTTCGGCCGCACAATCGGCAACTGTAAAATGTCCGCCTGAAATTGGAGCAGAAAATCATCAATCGCAGCTCCACCATCGACGTGCAGTTGGGAAATTTTAAAATCGGTATCCGCTTGCATCGCCGTCAACAGGTCGGCGGACTGAAAGGCCATCGATTCCACCGCGGCCCGTGCAATGTGTGCCGTCGTGGTCCCCCGAGTCAGACCAAAAATGGCGCCGCGGGCATACTGGTCCCAATGTGGAGCTCCAAGCCCCGCCAAGGCCGGCACCATCACCACGCCTCCCGAGTCTTCAACCGAATCACACAAACCTCGGATGTCGCTGGATTTTTTAATCATGCCCAATCCGTCACGCAACCATTGCACCACGGCTCCACCGATAAACACACTGCCTTCCAGCGCATATTTAACCTGTTCCTTACGCTTCCATGCAATGGTTGTGAGCAAACGATTTTGACTCACCGTTGGTTTGTCACCCGTATTCACCAACATAAAACAGCCGGTGCCATAGGTGTTTTTTAAAGCTCCCTTTTTAAAACAGTTCTGTCCAAACAAGGCAGCATGCTGGTCTCCGGCAATGCCGGCAATCGGCACCCCCCTGCAGAGCATATCCACCTCCACCTCCGCGTATACCTCGGATGATTCACGAACTTCCGGTAACATCGACCTAGGAACCCGGAACATATCCAACAATGCATCATCCCAATCCAAGGTGTGAATGTTGTAGAGCATCGTCCGCGAGGCATTGGATGGATCTGTGATGTGCACCCTGCCCTTCGTCAATTGATAGACCAACCAGGAGTCAATGGTTCCAAATGCCAGCAGACCACGACGTGCACTCTCACGCGCTCCGGGCACATGATCGAGAATCCACGCCACCTTGGAACCCGAAAAATAGGCATCCGGCATCAAACCGGTTTTCGCCCGGATCTGGTCGCCGTTTCCATCTGCAACCAATTGGTCAATCTTCCCTGCCGTTCTCCGGTCCTGCCAGACGATGGCATTGTGAATCGGCTTTCCTGTCTCCCTGTTCCAAACCACCGTAGTTTCACGCTGGTTGGTGATGCCAATGGCCGCCACATCCGCCGCCGTCACCTTCGCTTTTTGCATCACGGCATCCGCCACGGCACTTTGGCAGCGCCAGATCTCCATGGCATCGTGCTCTACCCATCCGGGTTTGGGAAAGATCTGCGCAAATTCCTCTTGCTCCGAGGCAACCGGATTGCCAGAGGTATCAAACAAAATAGCACGTGAACTGGTCGTGCCTTGATCCAGGGATAATACAAATCGACTCATAGTATGTTGGAAGGTTAGAATGTTAGGAGATTGGGAGAGGATAATCCGAAGATCCTCCCATAAAAGTAGGATATCAGCGTCGAAATTAGGCCAATCAGCCATCTTTCAAACCTGAATGAGCAGTCTGCGAGCGACAAAGTGGAACAAGGGCAGGCTAAAGAACACCTTTGGCGACACCTTATCCAACAATGAAGTTCATCTTAACCCTTACCTCAATATCGGCATCCATTCAAATAGAGATTGATAGCAGGAGCGTATTCTCCCCATTGCTTAAACAAACCAAGATACTTGGATCGGTTTAACTCCCCCGAGCAAAGCCAGATAGATAGTGGTAAACATGCCATACTAACTAAAAATTGAGATCTGACCTATCACACACCCAATCGATGCGCTTTCTATCTGCACGAATCAATCAATCACTTTACCTTTCCGTAACAATAACCTTTCGAACCATCTCTCGGCGGCCCGTTTTCTGATGTATCATTCTACTCGTGAATCAAATTGACATTTGGCAAATGGAAATCTAGGGTGATAGACCCTAGATCATGGTCTGATCAACAGCTACGCTGATCGCCAAACTAACAAAAACGGAAGCTGCATCCCGACTGTTCTGATTCGAACCAATGCTATCCTGTTGCCCATGGCTAGATTTAAGCCAACCCACTTCACTCACCACTTCACTCAGCCCATCATCGAACCACCAAGCGTATCAAAGGTATGAAACCCCTTCCTTCATTCACCCATGGATTTCTTTTTCTAGGGCTTCTCGGCATCACCGCATGCAAGAAGCCGGCACTCCAACAAGCGCCACCGCCAATAGTCACGTTTATTGAAACCAAAAAAACGGACGTCGAGCGCTCCACTGTGTTTGTTGGGCAACTGGATTCACCTCAAAACGTGGAGATCCGGGCCCGGGTCGAATCCTTTCTCGACAAAGTGGCCTTCACCGAGGGCGAAGAGGTCAAAAAGGGAGATCTACTCTTCATGCTGGATGAAAAACCCTACCTGAAAAAAATCGCTTCCGCCAAAGGTGACCTTGCCGCCGCGCAGGCAGCACTGACACGTAGCAACATTGATGTGCCACGACTCACTTCGCTTGTCAGTGAAGGGGCCGCCCCGCAGAGAGATCTCGACAATGCCATTGCCAGCCAATCGAGCAACAAAGCCAAAGTCGCTTCAGCTGAAGCGGCACTTGAAGCGGCTCAACTGGAATTAAGTTACTGCGAAATCCACGCCCCCTTGTCCGGCCGCATTGGAGCCAAACAAGCATCGGTTGGAAGTCTTGTTGGAAAAGGGGAACCCACCTTGCTGGCGACCATCTCGCAGGTTGACCCGATGTGGTTCGACTGCTCCATCAGTGAAGTCGACTTCATCCGGGCGGACAAGGTTGCCAGAAAAGCGGGTTACAAACTCGGGCAGCTACCATTGACGCTGATCTTGCCTGACGGCTCCGAATCCGAGAGTCCTGGAAAATGGGTATTCAAAGACCGGGTGGTGGACCCCACCACGGCGACGATCCGAGCCAGGGCCGAGTTTGCCAATCCAACAGGCGTTCTTCGCCCGGGGATGTTTGCCCGGGTACGGGTCAGCCTTCCCAGCCGGAAGGGTAACATTCTGGTTCCCGATCGTGCCCTCACCGAGCTGCAGGGAAAGGAATTTCTATGGATTCTACAATCCGACAACACGGTCAAACAACGCATGGTAAACGTCGCTGAAACACGCATTGGCTCGAATGTGATGGTTCTCAGCGGGGTCGAAGCCGGAGAAAAAGTCATTGTCGAAGGCATCCAAAAAGTTCGTGACGGATCGAAGGTGACGCCTAAACCCTTTGCCCCTCCTGGCCCGGATTCCCAGCCTCCATCAGCAAGCAAGCCTCCTGGCAAACCGAAAACCGATCAAAATATCGATCAAAATGCCGAAAAGGACAAAGCGGGCAGTTCCGCCACGGAATCAGCTCCAGCAGCCGAACAGCCCACCCCCTAACCCAGCCTCGGCATGACTGAATTTTTTATCCGCCGCCCGATTGTCGCCATGGTGATCAGTATTCTGACCGCCATCCTTGGACTCATCTCTCTCAGCAAGCTGCCGATCACTGAGTACCCACCGGTCAGCCCCACCTTGATTCAGGCCACAGCCACCTACCGCGGGGCAGCCGCCGAAGCCGTAATGGAATCCGTGGCCACCCCGATCGAGTCCAAGGTCAACGGCGTCTCGGATTTGCTCTACATGCAATCCTACAGCGACAACAACGGCAGCATGACCCTGAATATGTATTTCGATGTCGGCACAGACGTCGACATCATGCAGGTCAACGCGCAAAACCGGGTAGGGCAGGCAGAGGCCCAGCTGCCGGAGGCCGTCAAACGTGAAGGCATCATCGTCAATCGGTCGAGCCCGGACATCCTCATGGCCGTGGGGCTTTACTCTCCCAACGGAACCTACGATGGCGTCTTTCTCGGCAACTACTGCGACATCAACCTGGTCGACCGGATCAAGCGTGTCAAAGGCGTTGGCGATGTGAAGAATTTTACCGCGCAGGATTATGCCATGCGCATTTGGCTCAGGCCTGACAAATTGAAAGTCCTTGGAATCACACCTCAGGATATCTCCAATGCGATCAATGAACAGAACGCCCAATCCCCGAGCGGCCGGGTGGGCGGCGAACCGACGCCCGAAGGGCAAGAGAAGCAATACAACGTCCGAGCACACGGCCTGCTCAAAGATCCCGAGGAGTTCGAAGAAATCATCATCAGGGCCGAGTCCGATGGCTCGATTGTCAAAATCAAGGATGTCGCACGGGTCGAGCTGGGAGCCCAGACATACGATCTACGCGCCCGACTCAGCCAATCGTCTGCAGGAGCGATCGGTATCTACCTGGCCCCCGGTGCCAATGCCCTGGAGACAGCCAACGAAATCAAAGAAATCCTCGAAGAGGCCGCATCCTACTTTCCTCCCGATATGGCCTATGACATCACGCTCGATTCGACACTTCCGATTCAAGCATCAATGGAAGAGATCGTACACACGCTTTTCGAGGCTGTGGTTCTGGTCTTACTGGTGGTCTTCATCTTTCTACAGAACGTGCGCTCCACCATCATTCCGATGTGCACGGTTCCCATTTCCCTCTTAGGGGCGTTCATTCTCTTCCCGGTGCTCGGATTCAGTGTGAACGTGCTCACCATGTTCGGCTTGGTTCTGGCCATCGGGATTGTTGTGGATGATGCCATCGTCGTCGTTGAGGCGGTCCAACATCACATCGAAAAAGGAAAAACTCCGGTCGAGGCCACCCAGCTGGCGATGAAAGAAGTTGCGGGGCCGGTAGTTGCGATCGGCTTGGTTTTGTGTGCTGTGTTTGTTCCCGTGGCCTTTATGAGTGGTGTCACCGGCCAACTCTACAGCCAGTTTGCCCTGACCATCGCCGTGGCCGTCGTTTTTTCGGTGATCAATGCCCTGACACTCAGTCCGGCGCTGTGTGCACTTTTACTCAAGGAGCCGAAACCAAGTCATGGACCCATCGCCAAATTCTTCAACCTGTTCAACCGTGGCTTTGAATGGATCACCGAGCGATACGGACGTATTGTCGGAGCCCTGGTTCGTAAGGCCGCTCGCTCGATGCTGCTGCTCTTGATTGTCGTTGCCGCCATCTGGGGGCTCGGCAAACACATCCCGGGTGGCTTTATTCCCGATGAAGACAAGGGATACCTCTTTGTCTCCGTCCAACTCCCGGAGGGAGCCTCACTCCAGCGTGCCGACCAGATTCTTAAACAGGTCGAAGCGGTCGTCGAAAACACGCCTGGGGTGCGCTCCAGCATAGGGGTGGCGGGTTTCAATATCCTGAGCTCTCTGAACTTCTCCAATTCAGCCATGATGTTTGTCGGGCTCGATGATTGGTCCGAACGGGAAGACCCGGCCCTTCACGCCAGCAAGATTGCCGCTGAGTGGAACAAAAAATTCAGCACCATCCCGGGGGCCAGGGTCATGGCCTTCGGCCCTCCGCCTCTACCCGGTTACGGTAGTGTCTCCGGCTTTACGATGCAGCTTCAAGACCGCTCGGGAGGATCCATTGACGAACTCGCCAGCTACGTGGACACGCTACGGAAAAAGGTGGCGGAACGTCCTGAGATTGGCATGGTCAACAGCACCTTCAACCCCGCAACACCCCAGGTGAAAATCGAACTCGATCGTGAAAAAGCACGCGCGCTCGGGATTCCGGTTGATAGTGTGTACCAAACCCTGCAGGCGTATTTAAGCGGTCTTTACGTCAACGACTTCGTCCGCTTTGGCCGGGTTTACAAAGTTTTTCTTCAAGCCGAGCCCGAGTTCACCAGCCAACCTGAAGACCTCGGGCACCTGTTTGTGCGCAATAACCAAGGGGAGATGGTTCCTCTAAGTACTCTGGTGACAATCAGCAAGATGTCGGGACCGAACTTTGTCACTCGCTTCAACCTGTACAACGCCGCCGAGATCATGGGGGCTCCCGCGCCCGGCTACAGCTCGGGCCAGGCGATCAATGCCATTGAGGAAGTCATGGCCACGATGCCAGAAGAAGTCACCTACGAGTGGTCCGGTCTCACCCTGCAGGAGAAAAGGTCCGAAGGGCAGGCACCGATTATTTTCGGAGCAGCCATTCTCTTTGTTTTCCTGCTACTGGCTGCACAGTATGAAAGCTGGGGGCTTCCCTTTGCTGTTCTGCTTGCTTCTCCGACGGTGATTCTCGGCCTCTTTGTCGGTATGTTTGTCCGGCATTTCGACCTCAATGTCTACGCCCAGATCGGTCTGATTATGCTGATTGGCTTAGCAGCCAAAAATGCCATCCTGATTGTCGAGTTTGCCAAGATGAAACGAGAAGAAGGCATGCCGATCATCGACGCGGCCATCGAAGGGGCCCGCCTCAGGCTCCGCCCGATTCTGATGACCTCCTTCGCCTTCATCCTCGGATGTGTTCCGCTGATGATTGCCAGTGGTTCCGGCGCCGCATCACGCAGCACCATGGGGACCGGCGTCGTCTTTGGCATGAGCATTGCCACCGCCATCGGGCTGTTCCTCATCCCCGTCTGTTATGTCTTTGTGCAAAGGATCATTGAGCGGTCTGATGGAAAAAGCCATCATGCATCACCAGAGCCAAACAAAGAATCGGACACCACCGCCACATAAGGCACCCAGCCACTGCCTTACACCAAGTAGTAAACAGACGGGACGATCGCCGAGAGGAATGAGTTCTTTGGTAAGGCGTGGCGAAGGAATGGTGCGGGCACCATGACTAATACCATTTGACGCCAATGGCGGAGTGGTATTACTCTTGCGTTATTGCCGCGAGGTCTTTTTCAAAGTCGCTCATCGCCTGCCCAACAGCCTCGGCGTATACACGCTCAACGCTCTTCCGTTGATTAATCAATTGATACACCGTGTAGGATGAAGTCGATACTCCTGCATACTGCTTATCAAACAAAGTCTTCCCCGAGCCAGTCACCAGTGAAATATCAATTTCCAAACTCGCTCTCAATACATCCTGTTGTTGCTCATTACGGCCCACTTTTTCTAATTGATAATGCTTGAGTTCACAGTGAAAGGCGTTCGGCGATTGCGACCTGATGCGAGCTGAGAAAAAACGATTGTTCGCTATCACCGCCCGGTTCTCTTTCACCAAAAGCAAAGGAGGAAACCTGACTTGATGATTGAGACGAGAGAGGTAAGCTTGATGCTGTTGCTGGAACTGATGCTCTTCTTGATCATCCGAAATTTGCCCGGCTGTCCAGCTCGTTGCTGCCACTACACCTCCAGCAAGTGCCACCGGCACACCAATCAAGCCCAGCCCCAACGAATCACCATAGACGGCCAAATCAGCCCCGGCCTCCATCATCGCCAGGCCGGTGTCTACCCCCACGTCATCCGCAGATCGTCCGGATTTCGAAACTCCCGTGGGCTTGGAATACGACTGCGCAGCGATCACCGGGGGAGCGATACGAACGGTGCTTAACTCAGCACGCTGAGCCGATGTCAACGGTCCCGAGCAAGCACTCATGCCAACCGAAAGCACGCCTGCCAGTCCGGTCAGGCAGCATCCAAGCCGGCGTCCAAGTCTCTGAAAATCGCATTTTGTTGCTTCATGGACAAATTTCGATAGAGCCATCATCCCGTGAGGGTCCGGAATCATTCAGGACATGGCAAGTTTAATATCGCAGTGCTCCAAAATCGCCCCTCCGCCACGTGGTATCCAGGTGAGTAACGCCCTCACTTAAACTCATACCGATAGCTAAAGCTCAAGGTATCCCTGGATCCGAACTCAGAGCTATCGGATAAGGAGTAGAAGAGGTTGACCGATTGCTTGTCCGTGATCCGGAACCCGATCCCTGCACCACCATAGATGTTGGTGGCATCGCCCGAACCGTAGGAACCGCCCAAGCCACCCATCAGCGTCCATTGATCGGTGATCGGCTTCAGCGCAAACGCTCCCAGATACATACCCTTACTGTCGAAAGGCACCATAAAGTAGTTTTCTGGAAACTCCGGTGCGGCCTCCACCACAATGTCTCCCTCGGTGTAGTTAAACCCGGCCGACGGGAAAATCTGCCAGCCGCATGGCTCAATCCCAAACACGCTAAGGGGAACAAAGGTGCCTATGTTGTAGCTGACGCTCTCACCCCCGTCGTCGTATTGGTTCTTTTTAAAATTAAAACTAACAATTCCCTTCTCAAAAAGCCAGGAGCCTCCGAGCCGCCACTCCGAAGCATCTTCGTTGATAAATCCGCTGATCATACGGGCCTTGTCCAAGCCCCAGGAGGCATTGATGGTAAAATCTCCATTATAACCGGCCCCCAAACGGGTCACAATCTTGGTTGGGTCCTCCGGGTTTTTTTCCTTTTCCTCATTCTCTTGTTCCTCCGCAGCCGCCCCAACGGAGCAACTAAGAACCAATCCTAATGCCAACATCCGATGAATACAGCAATGTACTCTTTCGTAGGGCCATTTTCTCACGCTTCGAGGCAATCGGTTCATCATTATTCATGCTTATATCAAGTCGATCATAGCACTCAAGAAGTTTATAGGCACATCCATCTCCGAAAAATCAAAGATGCCCTGCCCATCACGCATGGGCCTTCAAAAAAGCTCCCTCAATCGCAAGCCCTCATGTTTGCCGCTTTACCATCTGAAGTGCCTACTCCTTCGGCCAAACCTTGACTCGAAGAGTTTTACCACTACCAAAACGAAATGAGCCTGGGGCAGGATTTTCAGTTTTACGTTTCATTCCCAAATAATCTGTATCGAGCGCGTAAGGTGTGCCGTCAGCCTGCACATAAGCGGCATTGGGAATCTTAGCCTTTCCTAGAACTTCCGATGTAATCAGCGCCCGTTTTTTTGAACGGATCCACTCCGGTTGAACAGGAAGTTCCAGCCACCATTCGCCTCCTTTCTCTTCCGTGATGGATACTCCAGACTTCCATTGAGTTTCTACAATCTGCCCTTGATCCACGCTGCTCGGTGTCGCTCCCCCCAAATAAACATTGCCCACCGATTGCAGGTTCTCACTCATTCCGTTGAACACGGAAAGGCCTTTGAATCCGAAGAAAAGGTTATTGTGAAAGCGAGCATCCTTATGCTGAATATTCGATAAGCGCATTTGCTCTAGCTCATGAGGCACAAAGTAGGGAGTTTCCCTTTTTTCCTTCTTCACCCGGATTAAGCCACCAAATACATTGTGGGCATAGGCTCCCCCTTGAGACCAATCAGTCAGCGAGCTCTTGGATAAAAAGAGATTGTTGTCCAAAAGATAGGGGCCGTGATTTACTTCCATGTAAATGTCCCGGCTATTGTCGTGCAGAAAATTTCCGCTCACCCGCGTCCCCTGCGCCATCCAGTCCAACCAAATGCCACCCGCACCAGAACACCGGTAAATATGATTGTTGCGGATCAAGCAGTCATTGGATGCCAATAATTTGAGCCCTGCAATATCGTGGCCATTCAGCCAGCTGCGCGCGGCAATGTCACAAATCGTATTCCCCTCGATCACACTGAACACACCGCCCAAACTGCCGTGGATGCCATTTTTTTCACAATGTGAAATATGATTATTGCGCACCAGATGACTGCCGATGTTCTCTTTCGACCAGCCATGCTTCAGCGCTAATTCACATGACTCAACAAAGCCCGGTGCAGTTGCCTCAGGCATATCCATATCAAAGCTCGCCAAGTCATAACGCCCTAGGGTAATCCCTGTATTCATTGAGTGACTGATCTGATTGTCCTCAATGATCCATCCCTTACTCCAATGAGTCCCTAACAAACCAACTTGTTCGGACATGGCGCCAGCCCAGGGAGTCGCAGCATGCCGCATCACAAAACCACGCACCGTGATGTAATTGCGACCAGGCTCGCTAGGGTAGAACACACTCTGGCGGACATTGATTTCGACCCTTTCCTCGTTGGGGTTCACATCATTGAATTGCACCCAGATCGTCGTTGTCTCAGCACCCACACTGGCCCGCCATTTGGGACGCGCCGCCGGTTTACGCCCACCGGCGTCTTTCTGGTAGTCCTTCCATGCCGGGCCTCCGCAGTTAAGCTTCTTACTGAAATCCTTCCCACTGATCTCTATCCCGGAAATACACGCCATGGACACACGGTCCACAAACTCAAGATCAAGCACCCCGTCAGCTACCTTCACCCCATCAAAGCTCTGCTCATAAGCAGCAAAGCCTCCTGCCCGGGCAAAAATATCCAAGTTAGAAAGAACCTTGTCCCCCTCCAGTTTTACATCGAACACCCGCTGTCCCGCCTTCTTATAATAAGGTTCATTGAATTTCAGCGTCACGCTGTAGTTCCCGTGAGGCACCTTGATTTGGTACCCCTTCATTCCATACCGACATGTCCGGTAAAGCTCCTGTTCCTGCGTCTTGGCAACTACCTTTCCGGGATAAGCCGATGTCTGCCCTCCCAGTGCAATGGCCCCTGCCACACTCTTGCCCCGTCCAGACTCGAACACCTGCCCAAGGCTTGCCGCCTCATCCATCCAAACCCCGTTGAGATAAACCATCCCGGCATGCCGAAGGTGCCCCTTTTGAATAAACCACTCTCCCCCGATTACATCAGCAAAGGGATTGAAAGATCCAAAAAAATCATTGGGCAATCTGACTCGCCAAACACCATCCCGAACTTCCTTCCAATCCTTGATCACCTCTGAACCCGTGATCACAACCTCCTCACCAACCGCTGCTTGATAGACAATCCGCTTATCATCCGAAGACCCACCCCGCATAGGGTCGACCCGCTCACGGTAAATCCCGGCGTGGACCGTCACACTATCCCCAGCCCGGGCCACGACTGCCGCCTTGGAAATTGTCTTAAAGGGCGCAGCCTTCGTTCCCGGATTCCCATCCGCTCCGTCCTTGGAAACATGATAATCCACTGCTCCCAACTTGCAGGTCAACACCCCCGCAATGATTATTACTTTATTCATCAGTTTCATGATTCTCTTTATTGTATAGCTCATACTCGGCTCAAAGCCACATGCTTTCAGCTCGCTCTTGCCACATTATTCTGCAGCTTTGCGATCGGCTGGCATCGTCACCAGGGTCTGGCTGATCCGAGGTGCCGTCGCAGGCCATACAAGCTGTTGCCCCCGGCCATCCGTAACGGTAATGTAGTATTCAAGGTCTTCCTGATCCATCGGTGGTAGAGTGGCTGAATAAACACCCCGATTAAGGTGTTTCAATGCCACCGACTCATAGGCCCCCTGCCCCAGCGCCCGCCAATGCATACTGGCAGACTGAGGGGCTGACAGCCCCACAATCGTCACAGGGATGTTCAATGGCTCACCGGCAAGACGGTGCGTGCGAACTGTCGGAACAATAATGCGCGTAGGCCCGGAATAGTGCCTCGGCAGCAAAACGGCATCCGGCAGATCACCTCCAAGCAGCACCTGCAATGGTTTTTTTGTCCTCTCCAACATATAAGGAAGGTTCTTTCCATGCCAATTGATGAGCGTTCCGATGTCACCCTTGGTTTCCGCACAGGCCATCAAATGCCCTACCATCCCGGACACCTCCTGTAATAACTGGCGGTATACTGGCAACGCCAGCTTTTCTGCCAATGCTCGTTTTTTCACCCCGTCTTTCTCAGCACGCACCTTTTTCATGACCCCGTTCAACTCATGCCACGTAACCCCGGCCATCGCTTGGCTACGGTGGTATCTGAACATATTCAACCAGTAGTCAAAGCGCTGGCGGTTCCCCACCCCTTGAATCTCCTCACGCAAGGCTTCCAGGCGCGGAACAAAGTTAAAAGAAGCAGCCATTTTTTCCCGTGGCTGCTTGATGGGCTTGAGCCCTCCCGCACTTGGCCCCCATCCTGTTGTTTGCGGCAAGCGACCATCAATGGAGGCAAAGATGGCAGCCGCTTTTTCCGCTACCTCCCCACCAAAACTATGGGATGACCAATCCTGATAGAAATCCATGCACGGCCCGGTTTCGTCACGATGCGTGGGTGTTTTTACGGCACCTCCTTGTTGAAAATCCGCTACGTAGTCATTGAAAGCCGGCCCACCGCAGTTGACTTTCAATGAAAACGGGGCAGCAGGTATTTGGTTCGCCGCAGCCGTCATTCCTTCAATGGCAATACCAGATACACATGCCAATGTGACATGGTTAGAGAATTCAATGTATAAAATCTCATCTTCAACACGCACCTGTTTCTGGACCAGATCAAACGCCCTAAACTTCCCGACCTCTTCATAAAGATCAAGTTTTTGAGCAACAGGATGGCCTAGAATTTTGACATCAAAAACCCGCTTCTTTGGCTTGTCGAAGTAAGGTTCGCAGAACTGCAGCGTGACAGTGTAAGTTCCGTTAGGAACATCCAGCCGGTATGCTTCCATGCCGTATCGACATGACTGATAGATTGCCGGGACGCTGGTCCCACTAATTTTGGCTTTGGAATTGACGGTCCGTTTTCCGCCGATCGCACCATATTTCTTCTTGAGCGATTCTGCCGTCACGCGTCGCTCGGGATCCGGGTTCCATGGTTGCTCCCAGCCGGCTTCGGCCAAAGCCTTGGCCTGGGGGCTGGTGCCATGCGTCCGCCAAGTCAGGCCCATCAGCCCTTCACAGCCGTAGGCAAGGGCATCGGCGGCATCCTTGCGCGTTCGCCCCACCCACAGCTGCGGACAGGCCATCGCTACATCATCTTCCAGCCAGGGGATTGCCCATGTATCCCGTCCCTCAATCAACGAAAAAGAACGGTCTAGCTGCGAATGTCCCACGCGACGGCTTATAGCGCTGAACGAGATATCCTCAGGTAGTGCCTTATCCCAAGCCGTCCGGTCGCTGGCAGGCCCCAGCACCCATCCGGCTGTGGCCAATTTTTTCGATGGATCAACGCGTTTGAGTGCCCGGTGGGCGATCTGGAGTTCATCCACAACCTGCTGGGCGTCCTTGGCTGAATTCCCTTTCCATGTCCAAGATTCGTCAGTCCAAATCCAATAATAATCCAATGGATGCGCCCGTTGAATACGTTCAAAAATCCCCTCATAGACGAGTTGCCGGGTCGTGGGGTCATTGACATCCAAGCCTTTGGCCGCCAAGCGTGTTTGCAATTCTTTTGGATAATAAAGAGGAGCTTCGGTCCCGAGGCACGTTTTCACACCGAGGCGACGGGCTTCCGTAAACGCCTCATTGAACATAGCCGCCGTACGGTTAAATACCTCATTGCAATCCGCGGCAGATTTGGGGGTGGGCGTAAGCCCCTTCATGACGTCAGCCCCCCAGTCATCACGGTCAAACCACTGCGAAAAACCATGCTCATATTCACTGGTGGGTTTGGGAATATATCCCCACTCATGGCGCAACGCGTTGAAATAGTGCGCCATGTATGACTGTTCCACCTCGCCGTTGGCTTTGACATCTTCGGTCAAACCCACCCACACCGTCGGCTCAGGACGATAGAAAATATTAGAGTAGGTCTTCTCACGCACGTAGCAATGCATGCCGATAAAATTCATCCGCATTTTTGTCATCTGGGAGACTGTTTGCTTCCAATCATCCGACCCCCACAGATCAAAACCCTCGACGTGAGATCCCCAGGGGTTCAAACCCCTCAAGGCAAATAAGGGCTGCCTGGTTTCATCAACATCAGGAAGAACCAAAGGGACACGTTCATCAGGAATCACATCCCCATGCAGATAAAACCGCACCCCTAATCGCTCAAGAAAATCATAAACACCATATAAAACAGCAATATCACTTCCTCCCCGAATACGTATACTCTTCGAAGTTTGCTCACCTTCTGATTTCAAGCTGTACCCCTGCTCACCCAATGAAGGATCAACAGAAAGAGAAATCGTCGGGCCTGTCATTGAGTCCTGGTTGGAAATCGCCAATAAGCGACCAGTGCGCAAGTAAACATAACGCCGTAGCTCACGTGCCGCAAACATTTGCGACGCAGAATTCCGCCCGACACATATCGTAAGAGAGGCAGCCTCCACAGCCGCGCCCTTACCCGCCCCTCCCTGACGACCTCCACCCATGGAATCCACTTCGCCCGAAGCTGTTACACCCCCATGCGTGGAAACCATCAATCCAACTAACAAAAATCCAATCTTAATTTTCTTCATCATTTTCAAACCTGCATCACTTCTCACTTGGGCCACACCTTGATCCGGAGCTTCTGATCAGAAACCGTGGAAAACGGACCCGGTCTCGGGTTTGCCTGATCCCTCACCTGTCCGGCGAAATCCTTATCCAAAACATACGCACTTCCGTCCGGCATTTCAAACCTGGCATCTGGCACTTGTGCCTTGCCCAGAAGCTCGCTATTCACCAAATCACGAGGGTGGGCGGCCGTCCACGCCGGGCTCAGCGCCAACTCCAGCCACCACTCTCCATTTTGATCCTCCGTAATCTTCATGCCATGACTAAACGTTCCATCCGTCACCGCGCGCTCGTCATGTATACTTGGCGAAGCACTGCCGAGATACACGTTTCCACTCACCGTCATGGGCCGGACAGCCCCGTTGTATTGTGACAAACCGGTGCCCAAAAAGATATTGTTCAGGAAACGATCATCTCCACCCTGGATCGAGGTATAGCCGGCCACTTCCGTCGAATGAGGCACGTGATATGGCGTTTGTCGGCTCTGCGCACTCCGGACCAACCGCCCGGCAAACAAATTGTGGGCATAGGCCCCGCCCTCAGACCAGTCCCGTAGTGTATTCGATGACAAGAGCAAGTTGTGATCAATCAGAAACGGCCCGTGATCCACCTCCATAAAGAGATCCAGGCTATTGCTGTGGAGCACATTGCCCGTCATCCAGGTCCCCTGCGCCATCCAATCCAGCCAGACTCCCCCTATCCCCGCGCAACGATAGATATGGTTGTCTCGGATGATCGTATCCTGGGAACCCAACAACTTCAACCCGGCGACATCCGGCCCACTAATCCACCCCTGCATGGCAATGTCGTGAATCGCATTCCCCTCGATCGTGCAGAAAACACCCCCCAGACTCCCATGGATCCCATTCTTCTCACAGTGGGAAATATGGTTGTTGCGCACCACATGACTACCGATGTTATCCTTCGACCATCCGTGTTCCAAGGCCAACTCGATCGACTCAACATAACCCGGTGCCGTCGCAGCAGGCATGCTCAGCCCAAATCGTGCCACATCATAACGCCCCAGCGTGACCCCTGTGTTCATGGAATGGCTGATCACATTATCCTCGATCACCCAGCCCTTGGACCAGTGCGTGCCCACCAGGCCGATCTGCTCAGACATCGCCCCCGACCACGGAGTCGCCGCATGCCGCATCACAAAACCGCGCACCGTGATATAATTACGCCCCGGCTCACTAGGGTAGAACACAGTCTGACGGACATTGATCTCCACCATCGCCACATTGGGGTCGAGCCCTTTGAACTGGGCCCAAATACTCGTCTCCTGCCCTCCCACCTCGGCAAACCAGTAGGCTTTACTCCCTTGCGCCTGCAAGGCTATATCCTTTGTCTGTGCTTCGGTCAGCCAGTGCCCATCCAGATAAACCGCGCCCGTGAGGCGATCCCATCCCGGCGTCGTATACCACTCCCCCCCGATCCGATCCTGATAAGGGTTGAACGTGCCAAAAAACGCATTGGGGATCTCCACTTTCCAGGTATCACCACCCACGTGCTGCCAAGCGTAGTTGAGATCCCGCCGGATGATTTCTGACCCCTTAATCTCGACATCCTCTCCCTCCGCAGCCTGATAAGTAATCCTGATCCCCTCGGACAGCCCCCCGCGCGGTGGGTTCACCCGCTCCCGGTATACCCCCTCATGCACCGTAATCACATCCCCTGGTGCCGCAACGGCGGCTGCAGCCGAAATCGTCAAAAACGGTTCATTCGTACTGCCGGCGTTCCCATCATTCCCCGTCTTGGCAACATGGAATTCCTGGGCCGGTCTGGGGTATTCCTTCACCACGTAGAACTGACGCTCTCCAGATTGAGTGAAACTAAATTCATTGAAAGGAGGCGTCGCTGCCACCTCCTCACCCACCAGCCCCCAATTGGAAACGTCGCCCGCCAGATCCTCACTACAGCGGATGTCGTAAAGCATCCCGATTTCGCTTCCCCAGCGCAAGTCCACCTCTTCCCCTTCCATCCCCACACGGACAACCATGTGCGCGGGTGGATCCATCGCATCCGTAGGATCAGCACCCATCCCCACCTCCGCCGCATCCAGAAAACCATCCCCGTCCGTATCGGCCATCAGCGGATCAGTTCCTGTATCCGTAGCACTCAGCCAGACCTGCGTATTGGTTTCAACACCGTCGAGCAGCCCGTCTCCGTCACAGTCCGGATCCAGCGGATCCGTTGGCAGTCGTTGACCCGCCCCGGCCAGCTCCTCCCCGTCCATCAGCCCGTCATCGTCGGTATCTGGGTCGTTGGGATCCGTTCCATGAAGAAACTCCTCCAGATTAGTCAAACCATCCCCGGCTCCGGCATATTCCAGATCCTGGTTCGGCTGCATCGAGGTAGCCGACGTCGGCTCGGTATGTGCCAGCTCGAACGAATCCGGCAAGCCATCCTTATCGCTATCCAAGGCCGGAATGATATCCAAAGATAGCTCATCAAACCAAATCCCGTTTCCACCCGTTCCCACAGCCTGAATCCGGATAATGATTGCCTGCCCCAGTTCCGGACCAGCAAACTCTGACGTATAACTCACACCATCCAGCGCGGTCCAAGCCTGAACCCCTGCCAGATCATAGGTTGCCCCCGCTAGTTCGCGGAATCCACCACCATCATCATATCCCAGGCGAAAGCGGATATCCGATCCCCTGCCGGAATCCACGGCAAAGCCCTTGAAAACATATTTCGTATGGGCAGCGAAAGTCGCCTCGAGCACCTGATATGCATCCGTTGTCGCCGGATTGGTAAACCCAAAGCGCCCGCCGCCACCAGGAACCCCTGCTCTGGGGAACTCAGCGTGCGGGGCACATTTGGCCTCCCCACTCCACCCTACGGCCAAAGGATAGACAGATCCCTCGGTAACCACCACGTCTTCAAACCCTGAATTAACGATAAACACAGGCGCAGCATTGGATACCACAGTCAAATACGCCCATAGAAACACGCTGAACCACCACGCTCGAAACAACCGTGTCTCTCTCCCCGTCACATTATGTGTAATCATTTGTTTCAACTCCTTCCCAGGCTAAACAATGCCTGACCTTGCTTATGATTAAGCTGCAAGGTACCGCCCGATCCGTCCACAGCCTCTTTGCGTCAACACCTTGTTTATTTGCGCCAAGTCACCCCTCTCATCCGCCCATAAAAATGCGGCACCCCCCACCTGACCAGATGAAAGATGCCGACACACACAAATTGATAAGCGACTACTTCCTGCGTCTGAGCACCAAGAGCACTCCACCTAAGCCCAGCAGTGCTGCGGATGAAGGCTCGGGAACCGCTACGAAAGCAAAGCCATTGATAACGCCGTAGGTCTGAGCACCCACAGGTTTCCAGTTAAACTCAAGCGTGTCCGCGACTACGGCTCCCGTGGTATATGTGTATTTAGCATAAGGAGTTGTCGTATCATTTGTGGACAGCTCAGTACCATCGTAAGTAAAAGTTGATGTTTGATTGGTTGCTCCACCTCTAGCAAAAAGATAAAAAGAATAAGTGGTATTAGCATCTAGGGTGATGCTTAAACCTGAAATCGTGCCAACGGTGCTTGCACTACCAGTGTTCTGATTCAAAAAGATATAATCATCCTCTAATGCATTCGCGGAAGTCCCATATTTACCACCTCCTTTGAAGGGGTTGGAAAAAGAGATCGTAAGTCCTCCACCTGTAACGCTGCTGAGGGTGGGAACCGTCATTACATTGACGCTGGCTCCCGTTAAATCTTCAGAGACACCCATGCTGGTGAAGTCTGCGGCGGTGGCAGTTGACCCTGTGTTTGTATTGTAACCGTGGATGTCACCGAGGAAAACGGTAGCGGCCTGTGCTGACCCTGCAGAGAAACCTAATGAGGCACTCGTGATCAATGACCACTGCATTATTTTATTATTCATGTTTTATTGTTGCGGTTCTTTGTTTATTCACGGCCTCTTCATATAGAGGGTAGTCGGGGGGGGATTTTTTGTTCGTCAGATTCAAATCATTGAATTCAATATCGATTGAACAGCGAACATGCATTAAGGTCTACAGGCATTTTGCGTCCAGGCAGGTTCATTTTGCGTCACCATAGAGGATATGACACCTCTACCGCCAAAAGACAAACATACGCTCTATCTGCCTGCGCACTGAGGGCAAACACCTTCCATTCTAGGCTTTATGCCATCTATTGCTGTATATAAACCCAGACGCGTCCAATCCGAGACATGAGCCCCAAGTCATCCTGGATCTTCTTGTGTGCCTTATATGCGTCATAGGCGGCCCGCTTCTCTTCCTTGCCCTCTTTCATACGCACCTCTCGTAACATCTCCGCCTGGCGTGTCGTCCACGCCGCATAAGCCTCGTCAAGGTCCTCAGTCGTTTGCCCGGGCTTAGGCTTCAAAATACGTGCGTAGTCGCCGACGGTAAGGTCGAGTTTTCCGTCGCCATTGCGATCGGAGGCCCAGACGCGTGTTGTCATCGTTGGCCCCTTGATTTTATGTGCGAGGTAAGTGCTCGTCTTGTCGCCGCCCTTGAGCGAAATGAGTGTATTGAAGCCCTTGAAGGCCGGCAGATCCCCATCCTCTGCGACGTTCTCCGCCCAGTGGATGCCTGCGTTATTCGAGCCACTCAGGATGTCCAGATCACCATCGCCATCCCAATCAACCATCTGCGGGTCAGCATGTTTGCCGGGAACAACCAAAGGCTTCGCTCCCGCCATGATCTGTTTCGAACCGGGTGCGAAGCGGCCTTGGCCCTCTCCCGTGAATAGATAGAGCCCACCCTCTGATCCGCCAACGATGAGGTCGAGGTCACCGTCTTTGTCCCAGTCGACGGCAAAAGGCCGCGTGCAGATGGCATCACCATTCTCATGAGCAATCGCCAGAACTTCACCATCCGTTCCTTCAAGCGGTACCGACTGTGCGAAGCCTCCGCCTTTCTTCCCCCAAAAGACGTAGAAAAGCCCCTGCCATGGGCCACCATCCATGCGCGCATACGAACCCGTAAGGATGTCATGAATACCGTCACCGTTGAGATCCACAACCTGTGGAGTCGAGCTGGTGCATCACCAAACACCCGGGACCTTGGCAAGCCCTTCACGCGTGTCGAGCCACTTTCCAGGCGCAAGTTTACCTCCTGCCAACCCCTGGTACACACGGATCTTGCCATGGCGGAACTGGCCCACAAGCAGATCCTGCACTCCGTCACCATCCAAATCAGCCCAAGTCGGCGAGGCATAACCCGGCGACTCAGTCATGACCGGTTTCCCCCCTGCCTCAAGGAGCACCGGAGGGGCGAAAGTCGCCGCCTGAGCCCCAATCGAGAACACTGCCGGCACGAGGCCAGTCATCATTATCTGTTTCAACATGTCAGTAAACTATGAGTAATTTTCCTTTTCCAGCACAACGGTGAGCCGTGTGGCTGTGAGTAATAAAGATGACGTGATATGCCTGAAGCGAAACCGCAACAGGCTATTGTTTTTTACGTATCTCCATGGTTGGTAGCAAAATCTCGCGGCATCTCCCACCTGACCAGACGAAAGATGCCGCCACACACACATTGATAAGCGACTACTTCCTGCGCCGGAGCACCAACGCCAACCCGCCCAGCCCCAGCAGCGCCGCGGCAGATGGCTCGGGAACCGCAGTAGCCTCCAGAGACACCGCATCAAACCAGATCCCGTTCCCACCAAGCCCAACCGCAGCAATACGTACGATGATGTTCTCACCAAGCTCCGCTCCGGAAGCTCCTGTGATAAAGCTCACTCCGTCCTGTTCCGTCCAGGCTGTCACTCCATTCAAGTCGTAGGTTTGCTCGGCAAGTTGCACAAAACCTCCGCCACCGCCATAGCCAAGGATAAAACGAATATCCGTAGCATTACCACTACTTACAGCATAGCCCTTGAAGGTATAAGTGGTATTCGCTTGATAAGCTGTGCTGATCGTCTGGGTCGCAGGCCCATCAGCCGACCCCGGATTGGTAAACGCGAAATTATTCCCGAGCGCGGAATTCCCCCCCTTTGGGAAGGTCGTGTGCAGGGCAAGCTTGCACTCACCGCCCCAAGCACTCGCTTGGGGAAACGGGCCTGTCGATCCTCCCGTATCAGATTCAAATCCCGCATCGCGCACCATTCGTTCTAGGCTTAGATAAACCTCTGAGCCTTTTGTTTTATGGGGTTTGGTGTTTTTCTTGATTGGTTGTTGAGATCTCTAAAATGCATTGAGTTGCAGGAAAACGCAGTTTTAGACCGTTTTATTGCAGGAATATTTATCACCATGATAAGTAAATTACTTTAGGTTCTATCTATGACCACACTAGGGATAGAACTACGCTTTCGATTAAAACTCTATCTCTATACTACAGCCTGGTTCTATCGCTTACGTGTTTTAGCGGACATCTTACCAAGTTTTAATGATAAAGCAGGACATAACCCTTTCCTTACAAGCAACTTAAGACCCCTAGCTTGAGCTGCGCTACGATGGTAAATGGTGAGAGTATTCCTCAGCCCGCCATAATGGACTCAGGGTTTACCGGAGGCGCCACCCGTCCCCCCCCTCTTTTTTTTAAGGGGCCTTAGACCTTACACTCTTCCTTTTGTAAAAAAATTGACGCAATTTTTACGGCCTGTATCAAACATATCAACAACACTTTAATATTTACAAGAGGGGGGCAATTTAAGAATCTATCAATCTCATGTTAATCGATTGTATTGAATGCGGGGGCCCCGTGTCGACAAAGGCAAAAGCCTGCATGAAATGTGGCTCACCTCCGATGGCAACCTGTTTTGAATGTGGTAGGCCTGTCACTCCTGAGGCGGGAGCTTGCGAGTATTGTGGAGCTCACAATGAACCAGGTAGCGAGGATGCTCTGCCAAATTTGTCTACCCCCGTGGACGTGCCGCCTCGTTTGCCTCGCTCCAAGGAAACACCATCACGGCTGTCGAGTCCCGTCGAATCTCCTTCTGTCGCCCTTCCTCCCATTGCCACCCTAGGTGAAAAACAAGCAGGCCGAAGCGGGCAATCCAAACAACAGGAAGATAATCGAGGGGCATCACCAAAGCCTGTCACCCATAGTCCCCCAAAAATTGAAGAGCTTGAGTCTGAATTTGTTGATTTCGAAGAAGCACGGTATAAGGCCTATTGCCCGGACTGTGAAAGTCTGTTCTATGTTAAGGGAACGACTCTTAGTAAGCGGAAGAAAGTTCAGTGCCCTAACCATGACTCTGTGAATATCGGCGGCACTCATGAACTATCAAAGTTGAGTCTAATGCAGGCTGATAACGAAGTTATCGTTTACAGTGTCATAAAAGATTTCTTTTCATACAATGGTAGAATTTCAGTAACTACTTATTGGAAAAGTATCTTGGTTGCTTTGGTTCCAATGTTGATTATTGGGGTGATTTGTAGCTTTACGCTCCCGTCACTCAGCCCTCTTTTATGGTTTGCGATACTTAGCCCTCTTTGGGTTAAACGTTTGCATGATCACAACTTCAGCCAAGAGTGGGCGATTATTCCAGGCGTGTCTGCAGTCTGCATGGTAATAAATTCCTGGCTTTTACCCTCGATGATACGAGGTGAGTCATATCCTCTCTTGTCTATAATTGCCCTACTCGCTTTGATTGGAAGCTTGATTATGGGAGTCATGATTTCTTGTGTGCCTGGGGCAAAGAGAATCAATCGATTTGGGCAGGCCCCAAATAAAGTAAAGGTCAAGTGGTTGTAATTACTCAAGAACACGAGATTCGTTTATCGCTAACTAAAATAAGCGTAAGACTTTCAAACTAATAAAAACAATATCTATGAAGGTTTTGAATAGACCTGGTTTATATTATATGCCAATTGGGCAGAAGGAGCTGACCTTATTTAGAAGAGGTTCGTCGAGGATATTGAGCAAAAATCAAAACCAGCAAAATAATTTTTTTAAGGTGACTAGTTTGTAATATTGATAAGTTAGTTAGTGGGGCATTAAATGAGTAAAACAAAAAATCTACGGCGCAAGAAGTGGTTGGACTCCCGCTCATCAAAGATGCATGGAGTGAAGAATGAGCGTCTGCGACGAACTCGAAGAAAAAAGGCTGCCGGAATGGCATTGGGACCGTGTGCAGCGCCCATTCTCAAATTGAACAGGAAGCTCGATTTGATGATTTCATGTCCCAATCAATTCAGTTTGATAAATAATAGAGACCAAACATTGAAGTGGTCCCGCAAAACGGAGCCAGTAGTTTATTGATTAATTCGCTGGCCTGATCGGGGCAATTAACCCGAAATAAGACCAATGAAACGAAAGAGAAGACATCTTACCGCAGAGTTCAAAGCCCGAGTTGCCAAGGAAGCACTCAAGGAAGAAAAAAGCATCCAGGAGATCGCTCAGGAGAACGATATAGCACCGACCCAAGTCAGTGCTTGGAAGAAGGAATTGGAAGACCGTATGAGCGAATTATTTGAACGCAAGAACGCGGCAGACAAGCAATTACGACACCACGAAAAAAGAAGCGGGCAGCTTGAGCGCAAGATCGGGCAACTCGTCATCGAGAAGGAGTTTCTCGAAAAAAAGTGCAGACAGTTGGGGATCGATCTGAACGAAAGGCCATGATTGAAACCCGACACCCTAAACTCTCGATCCGCAAGCAGTGCAAGATGCTTGGGGTGAACCGTAACAGGCTGACACCGAAACAACCGAAGACGAATCGCGAGGATCTTGAAGTTATGAAAGCTCTGGACAGCATTTACACGGAATGTCCGTTTTACGGGCAACGTAAGCTACGTATGGAGTTGCATGATCTTGGATTTAAAATTGGGCGTAAGCGAGTGCGGAGATTGATGAAAATCATGGGGATCGAAGCTTTGGTTCCCAAGCCCAGCACAAGTAAGCCTTGCAAGGAGAACCACATCTATCCGTATTTGCTGGGGAACCGTGAAATCAGGGAGGTGGATGAAGTCTGGTGTGCCGATATCACCTACATTCCGATGCCTAAAGGGCATGCCTATCTGGTGGCTATTATGGACTGGCACAGTCGGGCCGTATTAAGCTGGGAGGTATCCAACACCATGGACACAGGCTTTTGTGTTCGCGCGCTCAGGAAGGCCCTTGTTTCAACGGGGCGTAAACCGAAGATCTTCAATACGGATCAAGGCAGCCAGTTTAGCAGTGCTGAATGGACGGATGAACTGAAGAAGGAAGGAGTCCGGATTAGCATGGACGGCAAAGGCCGCTGGATGGACAACGTCTTCATTGAACGTCTGTGGCGCAGTATCAAATATGAAAAGCTCAGGCTCTGGAGTTACCACACGGTTGGGGATCTCAGGAGTCTTGTTGCTGATTGGATGGAGTTTTACAACCACCGTCGCAAGCATCAGAGTCTCGACTACGCCACTCCGTGGTCAACTTATTCACCCCCGAAACAGATGGCCGCCTAGGAGGGGGCGGCGTCCGTAGCTGGAGAGGTTCCATTCCGGGCCTGTCGCTACGCTCCAGCCCCTCCATTCCACCTCTCCAGCTACGGAGAACCAAGCAAAACCAAGCCCAAGGTTAGATCAGCGAATCATCAACAAAACTCACTTTTTACTGGCAACAAAAAGGAGACCACCTCA
>NZ_JACBAZ010000016.1 GCF_013391475.1 Oceaniferula marina
CCGGGCCTGTCGCTACGCTCCAGCCCCTCCATTCCACCTCTCCAGCTACGGAGAACCAAGCAAAACCAAGCCCAAGGTTAGATCAGCGAATCATCAACAAAACTCACTTTTTACTGGCAACAAAAAGGAGACCACCTCACATTAAGTTTTTTCTCACAAATGGAGCATGCCATTTTCAAGCTAAAAGCTGCACGAATTAAGGTGGACCACACCAAAATATCCGTCATCGACCCCGAAGTTGCGCTACTTCTAGTTGCTGAATTTTCGCGTTATAGAAAGCACTCCCCTAATTTATCTTTGCTTGGACAGTTTGGGAAAAAAATGAACGATGATGTAGTTAATGTTCTAGCGGGAGTTGGTTACCTCAACAGATTTTATCCTGGATTTGCTACAGCTGAAGGTGGAAAGGTAAGAGCGGGAAGTCGAATATACATTGGGCACAGATCTGGGAAAAAAGTAACTGCCAAAGATGTTCATATACTAGTCAATGAGTTCGAAGAATTTTACAATATGGATCATTTGTCACGAGTGGCCAACAAGCGTTTGAGAAGCAGTCTTATTGAGCTAATGGATAATGCTGTCAGCCATGCTTATGAAAGAACCGGACACCAAAGGTGGGTCGAGGGAATTAAGTGGTGGATGATGGGATACAAGGATTTGGAAAGTGGCGAAACTTATTTTGCTCTTATGGATCAAGGCATCGGAATGCCAGCAACTCTAAAGGGGAGATTTATGGACAAAGGAATTCTGATTCCCCGAAATGAAGAGGAATTGGTGGTGACAGCTTTCCGCCAAAGCATGTCGAGGACGGGCAAGAAAAACCGAGGTTTAGGGCTCCCTCGCCTCCGAGAGTTTGCTGAAGCTTCTGACAATGGAGAGTTGTTTGTGCAAACGCACCATGTCAGGTGTTGGTTTAACAGGAGTAGAGGGATTAGATCAGAAAGGTCTGACATACGACTTGCAGGGACGCTTATTGTGTGGAAAGCTACAGTATCACTTAAATGACAAAGAACCCAAAATGCGTTATTAATCTTGTTGAAGATTTTAGCCCTTATCCTGGTGGCAGATACGAGGATAATGGGCCGTTCTCTGGTGAGAAATTTAGAACCGATATTTTGGAGCCAGCTATGGCATCCAGTGTAGTCATAACGGTTGATTTAGACGGAGCGGCAGCGATAGCACCTTCTTTCTTGGATGAATCTTTTGGTGTTATTATGGAGAGAATAGGCAAGGATAAATTTGATAAAAAATTTATAATTTTGCTAACCGATGACCCTGATGCCATTGATGATTTAAACGAGATTAGACACCGAAGGTTTAAGAAATGATTGCCCAAATTGATTTTACTCAAATCACGCTCCCCCAATGGGCTATCGGTATTTCTTTGCTGTCGCTGACTGTCTCGGGGATTACATTTGTTTTTGGCCGGGATATTCGTGGTCAATATAAAAACAGAAACGCCGTAGATGTAGGAGAATTTTTAATTCGATTGGAGCGCTATTGGACTGCTGTTGAGAAGCTGCATGATCATGGATTTAAACACCAAAGTGGTCAGATTGAAACTAATGCAAAAAAATCTAGGGAGGCCTTCGGAAGATATAAAAAAGAAGCTGGCCGCTTGAGATTGCAGGTTCAGTCTATGCTACCTGAAGATCAGGCCAATTGTCTGGCTCATGTGCATTCAACCTGGAGTGATGCTCTCTATACCGATCAGTCTCTTTGTGACCGAAAAGATCAGACAAAAAATCCTGGGGAATTGGAGCTGATGGAGAAAACTCACAATGATCTCGATCTACATGTAAGAAGAATACGGGTAAAATGCCAGAAGCGTGAAGTCGCAGTGAAGCTTACTGATTGATTTTGTTAGCAAAATATCTATCTGGAGGTTTCTTTGCTGTGGTAGGGTTGCCCTGTGAGCAAGGGAGAGCAACAGATGATGTTTTTTTGGGGAGGTCACGGCGGCCAGTGCCGTGCGTACTGTGGTGACGGCGAAGCGTCCTGTGCTGGAAGGTTGGATGGACGTGCCAGCAATACAAAGTGGTGTTTGCTCTGGTCTGCTGAACGAGTACAAACACCGGAGGAAAAAAAGGTGGGGCACTCCGAAGAATGAGTTATACCATTTAAACAGTGGGGCTGTCGGACTTACAAGTTTGATTCTTTTATGCTAAGCTCGCTGCGTGCCAGCCAAATTCGTTAATATCGATCGCTTGAGTCCCATGCTGCTGCCTTGTGATTTAACAGCAAACGCCCATGGTGGTCTACAGGCATTCTGCGTCTGGGCATGTTCATTTTGCGTCACCCATGGAGGACACGCCATCGCTGCCGCCGAAACACAAACACACGCTCGATCGGCCCAGTGAACTCAGGGCAAACCAGCTTCCATTCCAGGCTCTCCGGCCCTCCTAGCGCAGAGGGTTCAACACCTTTACTCCCTCCGTGTCCTTTTGGCTTTCGCACCACTCGAGCAATTGTACTCTCATTGATTTCATCACATGTGCGTATTCCGGATGGGAAGCCAAATTATTTAATTCAAATGGATCCTTCCGGTAGTCATAGAGTTCTTCTTGAGGCCGCTTGAGGTAGCGTCGAACCAGCTGTGCCGCATGTGGATCTTTCTCCGCCTTCTTGAGCCAAGAATCCCAATGGGGTAAATAATGCGGTCCGGACTTACAGCCGGTAATATGAGTCGTGAAGGGCGTTTCGGGTGAAAGATTGACAATATAACGGAAATGTTCGGTCCTGAGCGTTCGCGCCGGGCATGCGTTGGCAATTCCTGGGCCTCCGTTATCATTTCCAGTGTGCGTTCCAAACACTCCTTCACGATGGCTGGTCCGCTGACCGCGCAACATCGGCAAAAAACTCTTGCCGTCGATCCCTGCGGGTATCTCTTCACCCGCCGCATTCAAACAGGTGGGCAACAAGTCAGCTAAACTCACCATGCCCCCGGCAATCGAGCCCGGATCGATCTCTCCCGGCCAACGGGCAATCAAGGGGACACGGAGTCCACCATCGTACACACACCATTTCGAAAAGGGCCAATTGGACCCCTGATCCGTCGTGTAAATCAACAGGGTCTCGTCTTTCCAACCTTTTTGATCCACCACATTGATGACAGAACCCAGCATTTGGTCCATCAGAGTCACATCACTGTAATACCTCGCCCGATCTTCCCGGGTTTCCGGCGTATCTACAAAATTGGGCGGCAGTTTGATTTTCGATGGATCATAAATCTCGTTTTTTACCCAGGGCGTGTGCGGTGGATGGGAGCATACCACAAGAAACAAGGGCTGCTTCCGCTTATAATTCATCAGAAAGGATGCCGCCGCTGTCTCGTCCTTCCGAATATGCTGATATGGGAAACGCTTTCTCGGATTATGATGAAATTTGCCAAAATGCGCGGTGTAATAGCCCGCCTTCTTGAAATACTCAGGCATGGTCATGATCCCCGATTGAATCGGAGTGCCAAATTTATGTCCACCATTCCGATGGGGCATCAGGCCCGTCTGAATAACGCAACGTGACGGACTACACAAGGGAGTGGCCGCATAAGCATGGGTCAACTTCATTCCCTCAGCAGCCAGTTGATTGATACTCGGCGTCTTGATATACCCATCCCCATAGGCACCGGAATCATTCCACCCATGGTCATCAGAAATGAACAGGATGATGTGCGGACGTTGCTCCGACTGCGCCAAACCCGACATGGCACACAAACATACTACCGTCCTTATCAGCCAATTGTTTAACAAATGGAACCCCTTCCGGTTTAAGTTCTTCGACATATTATTTAGCCCTATACGACGTAAAAAAAACGTTCTTGCATCTGGCCTGCCTCCCATCCAATGATGGCCTACCATCTGTATGATCCCATCATGGTAAGTTCATGAACCGATTACCCGAAGTAAGACTTCTACTAGAAACCTCGTTGGAATACGGGCGCAGCCTGCTGCGCGGGTGCGCCTTATACGCCAGGCACTATGGCCCCTGGTCATTACATGTAGAACCTGGGCATTTTCGCGAAACCCCCAAACTAACAAATTCATCTACGCCTGGAGGGATCATCGCACGCATTCATTCCGCATCAGATGCCAAAGCCATCCTGAAGTCAAAAAAGCCAGCCGTCCTTCTCGAACCATCCAACTCTGATCCAGAGCTGACGAGCATCTACGAGAAATTTCACGAAATCAGAACGGATTCCAAAAACATCGCCGATATGGCTGCGGATCATCTTATCAGCCAAGGCCTGATGCAATTTGCTTTTTACGGTCAAAACAACTGCCCCTGGTCACAGGGGCGGCAGGAAGTCTTCACATCCTATCTTGAATCACAATCTCTCTCCTGCTCCGTCTTCAATGAAGACCATGACAAAACAAATAATCAGCGACTGAAACAATGGCTATTGTCATTGCCTCATCCCACCGGCCTCATGGCTTGTAATGATATTTTGGGGCAGCAAGTCCTCAAAGCCTGTGCCGAAGCCAACCTGTCAGTCCCCGACCAAATATCTGTCATCGGCGTGGATAATGACGAACTGGTATGCGAGCTCTCCTCCCCCCCTCTGACCAGTATCGTTCTAGACACCAAAAATGCCGGTTACGAGGCAGCCAAACTCATCGATCAGCTGATGAGCGGCCATCTGCCGGAAAACAAACAAATCATCCCGGTTAAGGCCATCCGGGTAGAAGTTCGCAGATCCAGCGAGCCGGTGATCCAGGACGACCCACTCGTAGCAACAGCCATACGCTATATCAAAGACCACATCGCCCGCTTGGACGGGGTTCCGAACGTGTGTTCCCATGTCGGGGTTTCTCGCAGGACATTGGAACGTGCCTTCAATAGAAACCTGGATCACGGCATCTATGAGGAAATCAATCAACACCGCCTGACCCGAGCCAAAAACCTATTAGAAAAAACCGATTTGAAAATCCATCAAGTCGCCAAGGCTTCCGGTTTTGCTCACGTTCAACCGATGTCGCGCCTTTTCCACCTGAGAGAAAAATGCACGCCCTTGGAATACCGAGAAAAACACAGCTCCCAAAGCTAACAGATCACATCAAGGGGTCACAGGTTTCGGCTTAACCAGCTCCGGCCGGCGCACACAGACAAATGCCTGGTGGCGTCGATACCGGGGAATCTTGGAATCCGTGGTAAGTTTGATAACCCCCATCGAAGGGCTACTGACATCTGTCGGAGTGACTGAAATCTCGTATTCGCGCCCTTCGGTGATGGTTTTCAAGGTGTAGGGGAATTGTTGATTGCTCCCCTCCAGCTCGAGGATCTTGATCGGCTGATCATGTGGAATGGTGATCTTGAAAGTTTTGGCCGTTTTCTCACCGTTCTGCTCCCAGAACAAAGTTTTAGGCTCCACCTTAAACAACTCGGGGATGGTAATCGCCGAGGTCAGCACCGACGAGGGCGCTTCAGCAGGGTCATCCTTGGTCCAGAGCAATAAGGTTTTTTCCTGGAGCCCCTGGAAATTCTTCAATTCAAAATCAACGGTGATCTGCCCCTTCTCTCCTGGCTTGTAGGTCATCTTGCCCAGAGGCTTGGTCACCCGGGCACTGATACAGGAGCAAGCAGAGTCGTAACGTGCAATGGTGATCGTTCGTTTGGTCTTGTTCTCAAATTCAAAGGGAATCGACACCAGTTTATCTTCCGGCTTCACCGTGACCGCAATCCGGTTCTGAACAAAACTGAAGCCCCGGTCAGCGAGTGAGACAGAGGAACAAAGACAAAAGGCCAGACAAGCCATCAGGGCGGTAGCGATCGTAGAGGTGCGCATAATCAAGGGTCAAAGAGGTGATGAAGCGGTGCACTCACCATGAAGGAGAAACAAAAAAAAGCAAACCCTGAGTGACTAGGGCAATCAAACTAAACAGTTAGAACCCCGAGATCATACCTAAAGCGTTTTTTTCAATTCCAACAGTTCCACCGCGATGATCAAGGTGCCTCCGCGCCACTTCGGGCCGAGAATCAGCAAGGGGCGCCCCTTGTGCAACACCGGATCACTTTTCATCACCTTGCGTCGGTGCTGCCAGAATTCAAGGTCGAGCCTCAACCCTCCATCCGGTGAGCGTCCACGGGATTCGTAGCTGAGCAAAATCTCCTCGGAGGGTTTCAACGGAGACAACCAGTTTTCGTAACTCCGAAAAACCGACTGGGTATCCTTGCCGAGCAGGCGATAGTGCTTGAATCGAAGTTTCTCAACACTCTGCAAGCGTTTGACAACCTCGGCACCCGGCTCGGGGGCCTTTTTTGCCTGCTCTCCCAGACGTGACAACTCGGCATCCGTTCCGATATACAAGGTTGCCATGATCCGTCCGACCCGCTCCTTCCCGCGATCCGCACCCCCGTCTTGAGCAGCAGATTCATCTGCAGCGGCAAGTCCCATACCTGAAACCAGAATCAGGCAGCACTGGAGGAACACAGGTATCGTCATCACTTTCATACGGGTCAATTAAAACGTCCGATTCTCATCCTGATTGTGGATCATCATCGCTCCGGACGAGGACATCGCCGGACCACCTGCCATTTCAAGATCGTCAGGAATGTCATTCAAGCCTTTGAGCACAATGACGGTGGCGCCTCCATCTTCCGAGTTGAACATATCCGCACTGACGTCCCCATCCGGGGTGTACACGGTGCTATCCTGAACCACGGCAACGGTCTCCACCCCTCCATCGACTCGCTCGGTTCCCACCTGGGTGCCAAGATAAAAACAAACGCCCATGGCGACCAAAGCCATCGGTATGGCCACCGGTGCGGTCAACCAATGCCAAAACCCGCGCAGAGACACACCTTCGGTATCCTCGATGGCTTGCCGGCTGCTCTGCTGATCGTCTTCGATCGCCTGAAGGATTTTCTGATTAAAAAACTCAGGGTATGGCGGCTCTTCGCTTGATGGCACATGACTGCGGATCTCAGCGGAGATGCGTTGTATGGCAGCGCGCTCGGCGAGAAGCTCCGGGTGTTCCCGGGCATACGCTTCAACAGAGCGTAGATCCTCGCCTTTCAGCTCCCCATCCATCCACTGGGTGAGGGTGATGTCATCAGGTTTCGTTTTCATATCAGGAATCAGCTTGGTGGTTTTAGGCCTCGGGAGAGAGAAGTTGTTTTAGTTTTTTACGTGCGTAGTGCAAGCGGCTCATGATCGTTCCCATCGAGCTGCCAGTGGCTTCGGCAATCTCCTTATAATCGAGCCCCTGGACTTCGCGTAAGAGGATCACCTCGCGGTGGTCCGGTGAAAGGTTGCCAATCGCAGCGTGGATGTGTTGTCGGAGTTCTTCGCGCTGCATCGCTTCGTCCGGACGCTCTGCCAGACTGGGCGAGGTTGCAGCCCCCGGATCGATCCGACTCGCATCAAGAACCTCGTCATTGAGCTCACCTTCACTTTCGATACGTCGTTTGCGCAACCAGTCATACACCACATTGTGGCTGATCCGGAACAACCAGGTGGAAAAGCGGGCCCTGGCCTCGAATTTGGGCAAGGCACGCCATGCCTTGATGAAGGCCTCTTGGGAGAGGTCCCAGGCATCGGCATCATTTTTGACCATATTGCGGATCATGGCATAGATTTTCCCCCGGTGTTTGCTGACGAGTTGGTCAAATGCCCGCATATCGCCCTGCTGGGCTTTACGGACCAATTCAACGTCCTCACTGGCGCTGGCTTCGTTCGCTTGTTTTTCACTGTTCGGCGTCTCGGTGTTCAACCTTTTGGCATCCGTCTCGGTGCCACCGGTCGACTTGGAACCCTGATCACCGCCACCCGCACGACCTCCCCCACCAAAATCAGTGGATGCGGACGACAGAGGGGCGCGCAACGCTCCTTGTAACCCCTTGGACGCCAGATGTCGCAGAATATTCACAAAAAAATCAATCAGTCTGCCGGAACCACCCGGCACGAACACGATCATGTCGAATTGCCCAGCTCATGGCAAGAACGGGTTTACCCCTACAAAAGGGTCTGGCCAAAGGTTCTGGCCAAAGGTTCTGGCCAAAGGTTCTGGCCAAAGGTTCTGGCTCGGTAGGGAGGATTGGCCTCAATCCTCCACGATGGTCTAGCTGTCCCCGAGTGCCACGCCGTCCAGATATTTCCAGGCACCTTTATAGCGACGGAAGCGCGAGCGTTCGTGTAATTCGTGAGGTTCCCCCTGGACAAAGCACTTGGCAATAAACTCGACCTTTCCCACCTTGTCTTTCGTTCCCCCTTTCGAAGTATCCACAATGGTCAGGAATTGCCAACTGATGTTATGCACCGATTTCGCCAGTTCCTTTTTCAACCCAGGCTCCCGGCTGTCAGGGTGGGTGGTCTCCACCAAATAATCCACCAAACGGAAAAAATAGGCACTGTAGCGTGAACGCATCAGCTCCTCGGCAGTCCGGGCCTTCGCCTTGCCGTGATGCAGCGGCATACAACAAATATAATAGCTGTTGCCACTTTTACACGGACACAGCGACTCCGACCGCGTCTTCGGGGCATCATCGTTTTCAATCTCGCGCTGGTCGATATCAGCATCCGGAACATCTTCGGGCTTGTCAGCTGCAAATTCACTCATGCCCAGACGCTAGGCCGACAATGATTTGATTCCAATGAAAATCGCCACACTTGCTTCCTCCGTAAATAGCTCGCTTCAAAATACCGTCCTTGTGCCAATACCTGATCCCATCCTCCGAGATTGGCCGATGGTGGGCAGGACATGCCATATTCACCTTTACCAGCTAACAACAAACCCACACGTTCGGTCCGTATGAAACGGATATTCCTCACGATGCTGAGTTTGCTTTCTTGTCTGGCCCTCAGCCCGTCAACAGCAGCGCGCACCTTCACCAATACCGAGGGAAAAACCATCAATGCGGAACTCATCGACGTAGCTGAGGACTCGGTCACTTTGAAACTGAGCAACGGTAAAAAAGCCAAGGTGCCACTCTCCTCACTTTCCGAAGCCGATCAGGAATTTGCCAAATCCTGGCAGGAAAAAAATAAAAACAAGATTTCGGAAAGTGACGTCAAGCTCACCATCACCAAGGAGTTCGAATGGATCAAACGGCCTAAAACCGAAAGATCGGAACGCAGCAAAAAGAAATCCAGCGAAACCGAAACCTATTTCACCTGCCATATCAGCAACTACTCCAAGAAAACCATCCACGCACTCGAAGCCACTTATACCATCTATCAACGCGTCAGCGAGCGAGGCGAAGGAGAACCCGTCACCGTCGTCAAAGAAATCAAAAAATCGGTCCCCTTGAAAACCCTCGAAGCCAAAAAAGAAGTCCAACTCGACAGCGAAAAGGTCAGATGTGTCAATATGTTGAATAAACCGGCAGAGGGACCTGACACCTCCAAGCGGGAAACCATCACCGGCTTTGTCATCAAGCTCTCAAGCAATGGCACCACCTTCATGACCCGCAGCCACCCCGAAAACTTCCTCAAAAAGCTGGAGGAAGAGGAGGAAAGGCTTGAAAGGGAAAAAGACCGGGAGTGATAGCTTCTCTTTGCGTATCCGGGCGGCGATGGCAGCAGCATTTCTGCTACTTGCCATTCTTCAGCGCCTGATCGAACCAGTTGCCGCCAAAGGAATCGTTGTGATTGCGGCCGCCACCGTTCTGGCGTCGCGGCCCACCACCACCATTTCCTCCGCGTCCACCGTTTCCGCCACGCGGGCCACGGCCTCCGTTGGAGTCACGGCGTGCCCCTTGACTTGCAGGCTCCGGGTTGCTGCGCATCGAAAGTGAAATCCGGTTCCGATTCAAATCCACCTCCATCACGGTAACCTGCACCTTCTGGCCCACCTTGACCACGTCCGCAGGATCGGAGACATACTGGTCGGCGAGTTGGGAAATATGCACCAAGCCATCCTGATGCACCCCGACGTCCACAAAGGCTCCGAAGTTGGTGACATTGGTCACGATACCCGGGAGCTTGATCCCCTGGGTTAGATCAGAAGGCTTGTTCACCCCCTCGGCAAAGGTAAAGAGCTCGAATTGCTTCCGCGGATCCCGCCCCGGCTTGGCCAACTCAGCGACGATGTCCTTGAGGGTTGGCAAACCAACTTCCTCACTGACGTATTGTTGCAGGTTGATGCGTTTGCGGGCCTCGGCATCACGGATCAGAGTCGGCACATCCACACCAAGGTCGGAGGCCATTTGCTCTACCAGCGCATAACGCTCGGGGTGCACCGCCGAGGAATCCAAGGGATGCTCTCCACCACGAATACGAAGGAATCCAGCAGCTTGTTCAAAGGCAACGGCACCGAGTCGTGGCACCTTTTTCAATTCGGCTCGGGTTTTAAACGGCCCGTTTTCCGTGCGGTAGGCAACGATATTCGATGCGATACCGGTATTCAGTCCGGCAACATAACCGAGCAACTGGCGGGAGGCGGTATTTACCTCCACACCCACGCCGTTCACACAACTCACCACAGTATCATCGAGGCCATTCTTCAGCAGGTTTTGGTCAACGTCATGTTGGTACTGGCCCACCCCGATGCTTTTCGGATCGAGCTTCACAAGCTCTGCCAAAGGATCCATCAATCGACGACCAATCGAGACCGCACCACGCACGGTGATGTCCTTGTCCGGAAACTCCTCACGAGCCACTTCACTGGCCGAATAAATCGAAGCTCCAGATTCATTGACCACGACAATCGCCACTGACTTCGGTAGTCCGGCGGCCCGAACCACGGCTTCGGTTTCGCGCGAGGCCGTACCGTTACCGATGGCAACCGCTTCGATTTGGTATTTCTCTACGATTTTTTGCAGAATCGAGGTCGCCTCCATGGCCTGCGTATGACTGGTCGTAAAATGCAGGACGGTATCGGCGAGTAAATTCCCCTGGGCATCAAGTACCACGGTCTTACAACCGGTGCGGAAAGCGGGGTCGATTGCCACCATCGGCCGCTGACCGAGTGGTGATGCCAGCAACAACTCGCGCAGGTTCTCAGCAAACACCCGGACCGCCTCGGCATCAGCCTCTTTTTTCGCTTTCATCCGGCATTCGGTTTCGAGCGAAAGGCTCAGCAAGCGCTTATAAGTATCGATGATCGCAAGATCAAGCTGCTCGGCACAGGGGCCGGTTCCTGACGCCCCGAAACGTCCACGGATCATATCGACTGCCCGCTCCTCGTCCGCCTGAATCCGCATAAACAAAAAACCTTCCTTCTCACCACGACGCATCGCCAGCATCCGGTGGGATGGCACGCTGTCGAAGGGCTCACTCCATTCAAAGTAATCTTTGAACTTCTGGGCATCCGGCTCGTTTTCCTTGCCATACATGATTTTTGAGCTCACCACACCATCGCGCTCGATCAGTTCACGCAGTTCGGTCCGGCAATCGGCATCGTCGCTGAATCGCTCAGCCAGAATATCACGCGCACCAGCCAAGGCATCCACTCCGAGCGGCACGGCCTTGTCCTTGTCCTCATTTTTAATCACATACTGCTCCGCCTCGGCAGTGGGGTCGGCTGAAGCATTCTCACGGTTCTCCCAGATGTAATCGGCCAGCGGCTCAAGCCCCCGCTCCTTGGCCATGGTGGCACGGGTTCGGCGCTTCGGGCGGAAGGGAGCAAACACGTCCTCGAGTCGGGTCATGGTCTCAGCCGCCAGCACCTTCTTTTTCAGATCGGGGGTCAGCAACTTACGCTCGTCGAGGCTTTTGACAATGGCTTCACGACGCTTTTCGAGATCGGCGAGCTGGGTCAGACGGTCACGCACATTCATGATCTGCACTTCATCCATACCACCGGTCGCCTCTTTCCGGTACCGGGCGATAAAAGGAACCGTAGCTCCTTCGGCAAACATCTTGGCAGTGGCTGATACCTGAGCGGGATTCAGGGATAGCTCGGAAGAAATACGGGAAACAAAAACGTGTGAGGAATCAATGCTGCTCATGAGCCGCGCAGTGTGCCTATTTCCAGCCTCGTGAAAAGCGAAAATACCGGGGAAATGAGGTAAGCTGAAATCAGGCAGACAGGGCGAATCTGATCTGCTGATGAGTCCTCAATTTTTAACCTCAAAAAATGACCGATCACACAAAAGCTCCTCGCATAGAGGCATGCCTTGAGGTGTCGCCAAGAGTAGCGAACCGGCCTGCCGTTTGATTTGAGGCTATTTTCGCTGACGACGAAATAAGACCATACCACCGAGTGCCAGAAGGCTCACCGTTGTGGGTTCGGGGATGGTGGCTGCAGCATATTGTGCTGCAATTTCGCTGGGTGAGAGCGTGCGATTCCAAATCGCTATTTCATCGGCAGATCCAATCAAATAGCGGGTGCCTGATAACTCTTTGCCAAAGCGGGCAGCGTCATCAATGGTAATGCTGTCCCAAGATCCGCTGGAGGTGCCGCCGACGTCCACACCATCGACATAGAGCTCAACCACGCCGTCGCTCGAGCCTGTGTTCCGGTTCCAGGTGACGGCCAAATGGTGCCAAGCATCGGCAGAAAATGAACCCGTCGCAGCCTCAACTTGTTGGTTGTCTATTTTGATGCCAAAACTTCCGTTCCCTCGCAGAAAGGTGCCGATCATCCCATCGCCGGAACCGGTGAATGAACCACTGCCGCCAGTGGTCCGCCCCATCATTCCCGTTGCGGTTCCCAATGAAGAACTGACGCGAATCCAGTAACTGACCGAACCGCTGTCGCTGTTCCAACCGGTGACAACGTCAGTGAGAGTGTCTGCAGGCTGTCCCCCAAAATTTGCCCAGGTATTGCCAGCATCAAATCCGGCGAATGTGGTCGAGTTGAGTACGGGAGCGGGGCTTGACTGATTATAGTCAACGCCGTTTGGGGTTAGGCTATCTCCCTTTTCACCGATCAGGGTATCGAGCCGATAATACTCCATCGGATTTTGACCGCTGATGACCGAGGCATAAGAAGCCGCCTGGGCCACGGGTGGGAGTGCGATCGTGAGGAAGCAAAGCAGAAGTTGGCCATTTGTTTTCATACGCTACATCTAACATTAAAAAATACCTGAAGAGAGGGGATCTAGCATGTCATATTCCTCAACCGAGGCAAGATTATTTTCAGACAGGATTCGGCAGATCATGAGCCGTGCAAGGGGACCCTAGATCTCTGACGCATTTTTTTGTCTGGCAATATCCTTGGCACTGACAATGCCGAGCAAACGATGCCCGTCGAGCACGCTGACCACCGGCACGTGCTGGATTTTTTTCAGCTGCATCAGCTTCTGGGTGACACGTATCGAGTCCTTCGGATGCACGCGGATTTCCAAGTGTTCCTTCTGCGGCTCAAGCTCCCCGGACAGGGAGTCGCTCAGGAGTTTGCCACTTCCGGCTTCCTGCAATTGTCGATGCGTGATCATCCCCTGCAGCAATCCCTCCGCATCCACCACCGGGTAATGACTGTGGCGAAACCCCGATCGGTGGATCGCCTCCAAATTCTCACCCGCGGTTTTGCTTAATTGAACGGAAACCACATCGTGACTCATGATCGCAGAGACCGGCAGGTTACGGTAATCCTGCGTCCCCCGGTAAGACGACATCCGCTTGAGCGAGATGCCATCGTCATGCAGCAAGGCATCGTAAATCGGCATCGGACGCAGTTGGCGGGCAATCGCCCAGGAAAGCACGTTGCCGCCCATCAAGGGGAGGATCAACGAGTAGTTTCCAGTCATTTCAAAAATAATAATCAACGAAGTAAATGGACAGCGGATCACCGAACCAAACATCGCCCCCATGCCCAATAACACACAGCCCCCGATGATTTGTGATTCATCCACCCCGCCGAGCATCGGCCAGAAACGACTCAGTTCGACCAACAACACGCCGGCCACCCCGCCCAGCATCCCCCCAATAAACAAGGTCGGAGAAAATAAGCCTCCACTACCACCGCTGGCGTAGTTCACCACCACAGCGATGATCTTGAAGGTCAGTAAGGTCACCAATATTCCAACCACCAGTTGATTCTCAAAGGCCGCTTCCAAAGAATCATAACCAATGCTGAACACCCCATTCTGGGCACTTCCCATGGCTCCGGTCAGCGACCAGGTTAGCAAACCAAACACCCCACACAGCAAGCCACCCAATGCCGGCGCGTACCAAGAGCGTAGCCAGGTTCTGTTTTTCACCCAACGCCGCAACGAAAGCACCGACCCGACAAAAAGATGCCCCAGACACCCCGCCACCAACCCCAAGGGCAAAGCCACCAACATCCAACCCGCGGTATCGTAGTGCCTCGACAAGTGATGGGCAATCACCGGCTCTTCTCCAAGCAAGGTCCTCGACACTACCGAGGCAATCACCACCGCCACGATGATTCCACCTATCGCCTTGGTCGAAAAGTTATCCAACAACTCTTCAAATACGAAGGTAATCGCAGACAGTGGTGCGTTGAATGCCGCACCAATCCCGGCAGCCATGCCCACCGGAATCATCGCCCTAATCCGCTCAGGGTCCTTGAAAAAAAATCGACCCAGGCGCGAAGCAATTGCGGAAGAGGCATGCACAATCGGGCCCTCCCGCCCGAGAGCATTACCCAAACCAACATAAACCGTGCCCAACACCACCCGCCACAAACCCGTGGTCGCCGGAATAAACCCACCCCGGTTGTAATACGCATCCTTGGTCTGCGGGATGCCACTGCCCACCGCTCCTGGGACCACAAAGCGAATCGCCAAACCACAAATCAAGCCACCCATCGCCGGCGCGGCCAACATGATGGCCACAAATTTCCAGGTCTCCACCTGCCCGGTAGCCGCAGTCCACACCGCATGAAAGGTATGCTCAATTCCAAGGTGAAACACAACGGCCATCAAGCCACAAAGCAAACCACAAAACACACAGGCGACCAGGAAGCGTTCCCGGTCGTTAAACCGGCGACGCATCCAATCAGACCAACGGTGACGGCGGCGAGTCATGAGTGCGCTGGTTTCATAGTCGCTGGCGCAAAAAGGTCGAGTCATGATTGCAGCTCTACCCATATTTTTAGTTCGCAAATGTGAATGATTCCATGTTAGTTTACACCTATGGATAGCAGAGACCCGTCTCCCACTGCCGACGCTCCCGAAACTACGGAATTGAGCAACGAGGACAACGGCTTTGAAAACGAACTCTGCATCCACTGCGCCCAGCCCAACGCCCCGCAAGTGAAGTTCTGTCGCCACTGCAGGGCACCCATCCACCCCCTGTCGGCGATCTGCCCCTACGAAAGGGTTATGGCCACGGGATTCGTCTGGCGGGCTGCCGTCGAACGACCCAAGCTTTGTGTCCTCGCCGGGGTGTGGCTTTATTTCCTGATCACGATCGCTGGCGGCGTCACCGTTCTCTGGTGGGCCTACCGCTACTGCGACACCTCGTCGCTGCTCGGGTGGATGGAAATTGGCAGCGTCATCCTCGGCTCCGGCATCATCAGCCTCCTCGGCATCGGTATGCTTGCCCGGGTCACTCAGGCGTTTTTTACCAAACGGACGTAGTCATCCAACCTTATCCGTCCGAATCAAGGTTCACACTGGCTGCCTAACATTATTTCTGATAGATGTAAATGCGCGCCTTTGGATCCTTCCATTGATCGTTCGCATCGCTCACGGTGTTAAGCCGCCCTTTCAGGGCTCGTCATTATTGCCACACCCACCCGGGGCGGTGCCCCGGGCTGGGATAAGACGCCCCTTCAGGGCTAACAAAACGGCCTACTCACCCGACACCCGACACCCGACACCCGACACCCGACACCCGACACCCGACACCCGACACCCGACACCCGACACCCGACACCCGACACCCGACACCCGACACCCGACACCCGACACCCGACACCCGACACCCGACACCCGACACCCGACACAACACTCAACACTCAACATTTCCACACGCTTGCATTGAGCAGCAAAGGTGCGACCTAACGTAGCCCAGGGCAACGCCCTGGGACAATCCCGAATCAACCACCCAGCCCTGAAAGGGCGAACAAACACCCACATGCCTCAATCCCTATCCAACATCTATATCCACCTGATTTTTTCAACCAAGTCACGGCACCCATTGATATCCAGAGACATTGCCCCCGATCTCCACGCCTACATGGCCACGATTCTCAACAAACTCAATGGTCCAGCCATCCTAATCAACTCCATGCCTGATCATATCCACATTCTCTTCAAACTAAACCGAACGATATCCGTGGCCAAAGCCGTCGAAGAAGTTAAAAAAGGCTCCTCGAAATGGATCAAAACCCAAGGACCTCAATATGAGAAATTTGCCTGGCAGGCTGGCTACGGCACCTTTTCCGTCAGTGAATCCCATGCCGGTAAGGTCGCCAACTACATCCGTAACCAAGAGGAACACCACCGCCACACATCCTTCCAGGACGAATACCGAAGTTTTCTGGCAAAGCACAACATGGATTACAACGAACCATATGTTTGGGATTAAAGCGCCCTTTCAGGGCTCTTTATACCCCCTCATGCCCCCCCCGGGGTGACGCCCCGGGCTATAATAGCACGCCCTTTCAGGGCGCGATCTGGCATGTGAGACATCCAGCACGATCTTCCCCTCCAACAGAAAGGCTGCCATCGCCCCGCGCAGAACAAGAAATCCGACACGATTTCTTCAATGGAACAGGAAATCCGACACGATTTCTTCAATGGAACAGGAAATCCGACACGATTTCTTCAATGGAACAGGAAATCCGACACGATTTCTTCAATGGAACAGGAAATCCGACACGATTTCCTGTTGCACCCGTCGCGATAACAGCCATGATTTGCGGCGTTGAACACGCCACCTGTCAAACCCGCACTCGATGACTTCCGCCCATTGGCGGAACAAGGAAATGTTGTCCCCGTCTACGCCCAACTGGCCGCCGACTTCGAAACGCCACTCTCCGCCTACGTCAAAATCAGCGGCGAAGGTGAAGCCTTTCTCTTTGAAAGTGCCGAAAGCGCCGGCGACAGCGGACGTTACTCCATCCTCGGCAGCAACCCGCGGGCCGTCATCAAGGCCCACGACCACAACATCACCTTCACCGAAAAGGGTGAAACCCGGCAGTGGACCGCAGAAAAAGACATCCTCACCGAGCTGGAATCCCTGATGGCGCGCTACCAACCCGCCAGCCACGGCCACGCCCCTCCTTTCTATGGCGGAGCCGTCGGATACCTCTCCTACGATGCCGTCCGCCAGTTCGAACCCAGCATCGCCCCTGCATCCAAAGACGAACTCGGCCTACCCGACGCCCTGTTCATCATCGCAGACACCCTGCTTATTTTCGACCACCTACAGCGCCGACTGATTGTTGTCGCCAACGCCTTTATCGATGAGTTTGAAACCGCGGATGCCGCCCATGCCGACGCCGTGCAGCGTATCCAGTCGATGATTGAACAACTCGATGAGCCACTGCACATCGCCCCGCTCAACGGCCTGGCCGAATACGCAACACCGCAGGCATCCAGCAACACCACTCAGGACGAATACGAATCCATGGTGGTCAAGGCCAAGGAATACATCGCCGCCGGTGATGCCTTCCAAATCGTGCCGAGTCAACGCTTCGAAACCGACTACTCCGGTTCACCGGTTGACCTCTACCGCGCCCTGCGACACGTCAACCCATCCCCCTACATGTTCATCCTCCAGCTCGAGGGATTTGCCCTGGTCGGAAGCTCACCGGAAGTCCATGTCCGCGCGATCAACGGACGTATCGATATCCGCCCGATCGCCGGTACCCGCTGGAGAGGTAAAACCCAGGAAGAAGATGATGCGCTGGCCGCCGACCTACTCGCCGACCAAAAAGAATGCGCCGAACACCTGATGCTTGTCGACCTCGCACGAAACGATGTCGGCCGCATCTCCAAACACGGCAGCGTTGTGGTGGATGACTTCATGATTGTCGAACGCTACAGCCATGTCATGCATATTGTCTCCAACGTGCACGGGGAACTCGACGACAACCACAGCGCCTACGACGTCCTGCGCGCCACCTTCCCTGCCGGTACCGTCAGTGGAGCCCCGAAAATCCGAGCGATGCAAATCATCAACGAACTGGAAAAAAGCAAACGTTGCTCCTACTCGGGAGCGGTTGGCTACTTTGGCTGGGACGGCGGACATGACTCCTGCATCACTCTGCGCACCTGCCTGCTCAAGGATGGAAAAGCCTACGTCCAGGCTGGCGCCGGTGTGGTTGCCGATTCCAATCCGACTTACGAATACAACGAAACCGTCAACAAATCCATGGCCATCCTTCGCGCCATCGGCCTTGCCAAAACCATTGGAGAATAACGCCGCCCCAGCGGTACGTGAATCCTATTTCCAAATAACTGATAACCGATAACTATCTCCCCATGCTCCTCGTCATCGATAACTACGACTCCTTCACCTACAACCTCGTTCAGTACTTCGGCGAGTTGGGCGCGGAAATGAAAGTCGTTCGCAACGACGCCATCAGTGTGGATGAAATCCGCCAACTGACGCCGAGCCACATCTGCATTTCTCCCGGCCCCTGCACGCCAAACGAAGCTGGCATCAGCTGCGACGTCATCCGGGAGTTTGGCAGCAGCACGCCAATCTTCGGCGTCTGCCTCGGCCATCAGTCGATTGGCCAGGTCTTTGGCGGCGATGTCATCCGCGCCAGCAAACTGATGCACGGGAAAACATCGCCCATCATCCACGGCGGCAAGAGTGTCTTTGCCGGGCTACCCAGCCCGCTGACCGCGACCCGCTACCACTCCCTGATCGTGAAACGGGAAACCCTTCCCGACTGCCTGGAAATCACGGCGGAAACAGAAAATGGCACCATCATGGGGCTGATGCACAAGGAGTTCCCAATCCACGGCGTCCAGTTCCACCCCGAAAGCATCCTGACGGAAGACGGCATGAAAATGCTGGAAAACTTCCTAAAAGCGTAAGCTTTGACGATGGCTTTAAGCAAGCCCTGCACGAGGGCGTTATTTGGTTAATCTTGGTGCAGAATAACCCTGCTCTCGAATACCTTTTAACAAGCCAGTTAGTTCCTTGACCTTTTCCGGGTATTTATCTGCGATGTTGTGCCGCTGCCCGATATCATCTTTCAGATTGTAAAGTTCCACGGCTTGTTGATCATCCGGTTTATATCCGTGTTTCTTTTCCCATTCGGCATTGCGTCCCGACAAGTAGCCATTTTTTGCAACAATAAGAACCCAGTCGTGATGACGGATTGCGTATTGATTGGCACGTGTGTTGTGTACATGAGAATACCTAACATTTTTTGTATCTCCTTTGAGCAAGGGAAGAAGGTCGTGAGAATCTTCCGCCGCATTTTCGTTGGGGAGCTCGAATCCAACAACCGAGGCCAGTGTCGCCATAATATCAATCTGGGACACTAACGCTGTGCTCGTCGTGCCAGCCTTGGCAACACCCGGATACTTGATGATAAATGGTACGTGATGCCCACCTTCATAAATATCGCGCTTGAGCCCTCTCAATGGCTTGGACGACCAGTGGTCGTATTTTTGATCTCGAGCATAGGCGTATTTTTCCGGTCCGTTATCTGCAGAAAAAATAACAATGGTATTGTCTGACTGGCCGCTCTCCTGAACGGCGGCCAACAACCGTCCGACCGAATCATCTGTCTCAAAAACAAAATCACCGTACGGGCCGGCTTTGGATTTACCATCGAACTCATCATTGGGAATAATCGGGGCATGAGGCGATGGATAGGCAAAGTAGAGGAAAAACGGCTTATCTGTTTTTGCTTGTGCTTTAATATAAGCAACCCCCTTTTGGGTTGTGACAGGGATATTTTCATAAGGATCCCAATCTGAACACATTGGGCCGGGACGGCATTCCCAGCTTCCCTCCTTGATTTTTTTCCACTTGCCCGTGTTCATGAGCGTATCAGGGGCTTTAACAAGTTTGTCATTCTCAATCCACGCATAGGGAGGAAAATTGATGACCGTGTCTCCAAAGTAATAATCAAACCCATGATCGAGCGGACCATTCGGGATTGGTTGAGTCCAATCGTATGCCTCAGGTCCGTACGTTTTACGTTTCCGCTTATCGTTAGGGTCGACTCGTTTTTTTGCATCCGGTTTGCGAATCGCATCCCAGTTCCACCCCAAATGCCACTTTCCAATCGCGGCGGTATCGTAGCCTTTCTGCTTGAGCATTTCCGGCAGAGTCAGGCGCTCGGGTTTAAACACGCTATTTCCCATTGCTCCGACAATGCCATGGAAGTCGCGCCAGTGGTGGCGACCTGTCAATAAAGCGTAACGTGACGGCGTGCAAATTCCAGACGAAGAATGCCCATCTGTGAAACGTATGCCTTCGCTGGCAAGACGATCGAGATGAGGTGTTGGAATCTTACTCTCTGCGTTATAACACTGAAGATCTCCAAAACCTAAATCATCCGCATAAATGATCAGGATATTGGGCGCTTTACCAGCTGCTCCAACCGATAAGGATAAAGCCGCGAACAGAGTCGTTATTTTAATTATGAACTTCATAAGGTATGAAGCATCTATGACGTGACCTCTCTTTTGTAGCCAGTAAAAAGTGAGTTTTATTGATGACTCAGCTATCTAATACCAAGTAGTAAAACAGACGGGACGATAGCCGAGAGGAATGAGTTCTTTGGCAAGGCGCGACGAAGGAATGGTGCGGGCACCATGACTAAGGAGAAACAAAGCCAAAGGAGTCATTCATCCGGAACGCTCATGGATCACGCAGTGCTCTTCCAAATACCTCAACAATGATCAATCGTCCCGTCTGTTTTACGGAGTGGTATAACCTTGGGTTTGATTTTACTTTGCTCTCCGTAACTGGGGAGCTGGCATGGAGGGGCTGGAGGGTTGCTTCTCCTACGGATAGATCGAGAATGGCCGTGCTCACATCTAAGTCACCCCAGTTCATTTCGTTTTTTTGTTCTTCTTTCGAGATGGCTTGGGATACACCTTGTCCTGCTGCGACCACTCCTGCCAAAGTTTCGCCATCTGCTTGAGGCGTTCCGGATGCTTGCCCGCCAAATTGTGTAGCTCTGTACGATCTTCACGCAGATTGTAGAGTTCCCACTTCTTCAGATCCGGCCCCGAAGCAGCGGCCACACCGCGTCCGACCAATTTCCACTCACCGTCGATGATAAAGGCATTGTTCTCGTGCTCAGAGAACATCGGCGCGGTACGTTTAAGCGACTCCCCCGAAAATGATGGAGCCAGTGAGATTCCGCGTAACGTTGGCAGCTTGTTGCCATTATAGCTTTTCGGGTATGGGGTTCCACTTACCTCCAACAAGGTCGGCACGACATCAATCACCTGTGCCGTTTCTCGATACCAATCAGATTGAGTTTTGATCCCCTTGGGCCAGTGCATAAAAAAGGGAGTCGCTGCACCACCCTCATGAGTGAAATGCTTGTAGAGCCGAAAAGGTGTGCTTGAGACGTTGGCCCAGGCGGCACCGTAGTTGTTGTTGTGCTCAAGATTACGTTTCTGCGGATCAAGAATATGGCCTCTCCCGAGAACGGCCCCCTCAGCGCAGGCACCATTATCCGACATAAACAGAATGAGGGTGTTCTCATATTGCCCTTGCTTTTGAAGGGCCATTTTTAATTTGCCAATATTCTGGTCAATGCGGTCAATCATTGCGGCATAAACCGCCATACGCAGGTCCAATTCTTTCTGTTTCTCAGGCGAGAACGATTCCCAAGAGGGAACTCTCGCATCGCGCGGACTCAATGCATGCTTCGATTCCAACAAACCAAGCTCGAGCTGCCTCTTGTATCGCTGCTGACGCAACGCATCCCATCCAGCCATGTATTTTCCGCGGTATCGATCAATATCCTCTTCATGTGCCTGATGAGGCCAATGAGGTGCAGTGTAAGCCAAATAGAGAAAAAAGGGTTTCTCTTTTTTTCCTTCTTCAATGAAACGGATGGCATAATCGGTAAAGGCATCCGTGGTGTAATAGGGACGATCGGTGGTGCTGGTCAGTTCTGTGAGTGCTTCATTGCCAAGGCTGATATCACGCGGAGCCAAAGGCTTGAATAAACGGGTTGCTCCTGAGATACAACCGTAGAACTTTTCAAAGCCACGCTGCAACGGCCAACGCGAACGGTCATGATGGCCCAAGTGCCATTTACCGGTCAGATAAGTTTGATACCCGGATGCCTGCAGCATTTCGCCCAGCGTGACACATTGACGATTTAAAAATCCACGGTAGTTAGGGAAGGCCTCCCCCTTGTCATGATACATCGATTGAGGTGGGTTGGTCATATGTCCAATGCCAGTCAAATGAGGGTGTAGTCCGGTCATGAGCGATGCCCGGGTCGGACAGCAACGCGATGCATTATAAAAATGCGAAAATCGCACACCTCCCATCGCCAAGGAATCCAAATGAGGCGTTTGGATCTCACCACCATAAGACCCGATGTCTGAAAAGCCCATATCATCGACTAGAATAACAATGATGTTAGGCCGATCAGCAGCACTGAGAAAGCCGCAGGAAAGAATCCCTAAGCATAGGAGAAGGTATTTCATAGGTTATTTTTTCTTGTTTGTCTTTCGTTTCTTTTTACCGCGGGTTTGGCGTTCATTGGCCGCCAACTCAGTCGCTTGCCCCAGATCACCTTGGCTGTTCATCCAGGTTTCCAGCTGAGTACGCAAGGCCGCAATCAACGGGGCGTTCTCTGGGTTCGACGCAATATTGTTCATTTCAAACGGATCCTTGGTCAAATCGTAGAGTTCGAGCGCCGGACGTTTTTTGTAACGTGCCACCGTGGTTGCGGCATGAGCATCACCTGCAGCAGCCCGCGCTTCCCACGATTTGAACTCCTTCGTTTTCATGCAGGTATTCGAGAACTCTGCTTCAGGGCTAAGGTTCACAATCAACTTGTGGCTCTTCGATCGCACCGAGCGAATGCCATAATAATCCGATCCACTATGAATACCACGTGTGGTCATGATGCCATACACGTAATCTTTGTGCTCATTGCTCTCTCCCTTAAGTAGCGGTAATAAGCTTTGACCGTCGAGCGTGGCAGGTCGGCTCCCGCCGGCAGCATCGATAAAGGTCGGCGTAAAATCAACAAACTCCACCAAAGCATCACTGCTCGTGCCCGCCTCCACCACGCCCGGCCAGCGACAAACCAAACCACTTTGCAAACCGGAGTCGTAACAAGTCCATTTGGCAAAAGGCAGGCTGTTCCCCTGTTCACTGGTCACCATGACCAAGGTGTTTTCTGTGAGGCCATGCTGATCGAGCAATGCAAGAATCTGTCCAACCTGGCTATCGTAGTAGGTAATTTCCGCCAGATATTTGGCGAAGCCTTTACGCGTTTCAGGCGTGTCGACATAATACGGGGGCAGCTTGATTTGATCAACAGGGTATCGGGAGGCATCCCCCTTATCCCAAGGTGTGTGGGGCTCATTCGAACAAGCAAAGAGACAAAAGGGCTTACCGGAGGATTTTGAATCGCGCATCAACTCATCGATCGCCTTCATGTCCGGATTTTTCTTACCCGAGTATTCGAAAGGAAACACTTCCTTCGGCGCGATATGGGTCTTGCCACTCAATGCCACGCGATACCCCAAGGGCTTGAGGTAATGAACGATGCTCTTGGTTCCGGATTTAGCAAAGGTGTGGTTAGGGTATGCACCACTCTTAACCGGATAGAGACCCGTGTAGATATTGTGTCGCGTCGGGGAGCACATCGGGGCGGCTTGAAAACATTGGGTGAAGCGTTTTCCCTGCTTCGCCAGGGCATCAATATGCGGCGTGTGGGCCTGACCACCATAACACCCCAGATCGCGGTGAGTTAAGTCATCCGCCATGATATACACGATGTTGGGTTTCGATTCAGCCCCTAATAGCGGCAAACAGAGAAGGAGAAATAAAATGACAGGCATTTCGAAAAAGAATAGTAGTTGAGTCGGCTGGACGTAAAAGCAAAGGGATCAAAACTACCAACCGATACCAAACTGCCTATTCTCACCCGGCTCTGCAAGCTCATACCTTCAAAGCGCCGACACAAAAAAAGATCACATACCATGCCCAAATGGATTCAAGCCCCCATAGAACCTAACATAAAACCATCGTGGAATTACGGCACGCGCAATTTCCCATTCACGGGGTGTCGCGCCACCCCGTGCCCCCACCAAGCATGGTCTGGAGGTATGGAAAAGATGTATCCTCTTAGATAAGGAGATCGTCCACTTACGCTGACTCAAGGCGCCACCGAAAAGGTAGTCAGAACAGCGCTATGATCTGATGGCCAGGTATTGTTCAGCGCCGGTGTGATATCACTTCCCCATGCGCCCACAGTCACTTCAACCTCGGTGGTAAACACTTCGGAGGCCGTCGCATTCAAATCATTTCCTTTATAGTAAATAAAGTCGATTCGATCCTGTGGCTCACTTCCACCATGCAGTGGTGACCATGTGTCCGCCGGGTCGATGGCCGGGTTTGGGTGAACCATACGATAGGAGTCCAGCAAGCCGGCATTGACACAGGCGAGGCTAGTTGGCCAAGCAACATATCCGACGCCGCCATGCCATGATGCGGTCGCACTCGTCCAGTCAAGATGTGACGGAGCATTAAAGTCGCCGGTCAATAAAACAGGCACAGTGTCCGCATGATTCAGATGGTTGTTCATCCCTGAGATAATCGTGGCAATCTCTTCATCGCGTTGGGATTTTTTCTCTTCCGTAAGGACTTTCTGAGCTGTCGATCCATTCAGGTGGGCCTCATAGGGCCCATAGTAGACATAATCCAAATGGCAGTTATACAGAATAACTTCTTGAGCGGCATCGGATGTCAGCTTCACCTTGATACCATTGGCAATTCCGGCGGTAAACTCACTGGTGATAGGGTAACGACTGATAATGCCACTATCACCAGCTCCAGCCGGGCTATAGTGCCAGCCAAGAAGCTCTGCAATTTTTTTCGCCTGATAAGCATTGGTTCCACTGACGTTATCAACGGTTTCCTGCGTCCCAATCAAATCGGCACCCGATAAGATGATCGCTTCGACACCTTTGCGGTGGCCAAAGTTGATTTTGCCAAGCCCATGCCAGAGGTTGAAGGATAAGACTTTGAGTTCCGTAACCACTTCTGCACCTGCGGCAAAAACCTCAATATGCATGGTGGCATCCGCATTTTTACCGCCAAGATCGGTGGCCTTCACGACAAAGGTGTTCGCTCCCACATCAGCACTGCCGGGCGTTCCTGTTAGTGAGCCATCGGCGGCCACACTCAACCATGACGGACCACTGACCAGAGAATAGCTTAAGGTATCACCAAGGTCTGGATCTGATGCATAAGCGCTGATCAATCCTGTATAGCTTTGCCCAACCACTCCGTGGATGCGCTTGAATGGAGATTGAACCCACTCCGGTCTGGCTGGACCAGGGCTGCCCACCACTGAAAATGAGATAGGCCCCTCGATCACCGTGTAGCCATCATTAGCGAGGAAATAGGCTTCGTAAGTGCCAACCTGCAGTCCTGGGTTAGTAAAATCAACAGAGCCTGAGGTTCCGCTGGTATAACTCCACAGCAGTGAAGTCGTACCCTGTGCCGGAGTTTGCCCGGGGTAATAAATACCTATCCAGTCCGTACTGTTGCCCGGACCGTCTGCATAACTAACGGTGATGGTTTCATCAACATCATAAGAACTTTTATCTGTATAAAGTGAATCACCTCCGGCGACGTCTACCGAAAATGCCACAGGGCCATCGAGCACCGTATAGCCGTTATTCTCGAGAAAATAAGCGACATAATTTCCTTCTGCCAACCCGGGGTTGTTAAAGGTGACCGAGCCCGAGGTCACCCCACCACCCGTGGATTGCGTGCCATTGGTATACGCCCAGAGGGTAGAGGGCGTCCCTTGTGCAGGAGTCTGCCCCGGTAAATAGATACCCACCCAATCAGCATCATTCCCCGGCCCACCTGTAAAATTGACCGTGACAGATTCATCGACGTCGTAAGAATCTTGACTAAGGCTGACGGCCGGATTTCCGCCTCCTGCCTGAGAAACGGTAAAATTGATCGGGCCTGATAGTACCGTATCGCTGTCATTGCTCAGGTAATACGCACTGTAGGTTCCTTGTGAAAGTGACAGGCCGGTAAAAGTCACGGATCCACTTTTAGGGCCACGTTTTTTGGATTGTTGAGTCCCGCCGATATAAAGCCAGTCTTCGGCGTTTGTCCTGTTTGGTGTCACGCCATCAGAGCAAATCGCAACCCAGTCTTTACCTGATCCGGAGCCTCCGGACCATGAGGCGACCACATCGTCGGCGCTCGTGTAACTTGTAGTATCGAGAGAGAAACTTAACGCGGCTACAGCAGGAAAAGTAATAACTCCCATGCATAGAACGGTAGTGTATATTTTTTTCATAACACTAAAGAGCATACCTCATTTCAAATGACTGCCTATGGGCCATATCGTCAATCAAGGGGCAATTTGAATAGATTCTCACAGCATGCCTAATCGCTATCTATACCCTCGAACACCTACTCCCGTCCTCCATCTGTGCAGGGAGAATCACAACAGCATTGTGGCTCTATACCTCTTAGCCTCGGTGCTTTCCCCTTGCCAGACCCCTGAGCTCTCGCCATTTTCTCTCCGCATTCATCCTCCGGATTCCCGTATGGACCTCACTCCCCATCACAAGATTCCCGGTCATCACACACAACAAATCACTTTCCCGTCGTGAAAAACAATAGATCCAAGCTTTCCTTATTCACTCAATGGCTGGCTGCAGCCATTGCCTCGGCCTCTCTTTGCCACGCAGAGTCAGAAAAGGAATCAACCAACCAAAAAGACCGAGGCGCACTGGAAGAATACAACCAGGAACTCCGCGACCGGGGATGGCACCGCAAGGAGGCCAATGCCCTCACCGATGCTCTGGCAGATACGTTTGGCGACGACCTTTTGCTTCCACTTCCGGCTCCGGACCAGTTTGTTACCAAGCTCTTTGCAGGGTACCAAGCGGACTACGCCAAGTTTGAAAAGGATTTCCCAAATGCCTCCATCCCCCTCCCGAAGGGATCACCATCCAAAGCAGGCGTCTGGTCGCGGATTTACATGAATCCGACAGGAGGACGTATCTATGACCTGGAACTGAATCCAAAAAATCCGGATGAAATTTACGCCAACCCGGATGGCGATGGTATTTATTTCACCAAAAACGGAGGGAAAAACTGGCACGTCATCACAGATACGATCCCAACCCGCCTGCACCGGAACTGTGCAGAAAACATCATCGTCGACCCCCGGGACTTCCGGCATGTCTTCTCCATTTCCCACTACGGACGGATGTATGAAACCAAAGACCAGGGCGCCACTTGGTCACTGGTGATCAATACCGCCAATCAACAAGGCAACGTGCCACAATTCAAGTGGGTCGAAGCCTTCCGCGATAGAAAAAACAAGCTGGTCATCATCGGGGTGGTCACAAAAGGATCGGGAAGGAATGGTGGGTGGAAACCGGGCGTCTACCGCACCGAGAATACAGGCAAAACCTGGCAGCGTATCGCTGTTGAGGGCGACAAACTACAAGAGATGGCCTTTCACAAAAAGAACCCGGACATCGTCTATTTGGCGGGCAGATCGAAGTTGTTCATTTCGAAGAATGCAGGGAAGTCATTTTCACTCCTCAAGGATTTTAAAACTGGTGACCGCCCGATGTTTATCACGACTCTCTATGGGGCTGACGCCGATGGCCTCTACGTCGCCGTTTCGACCGGTCGGGACACACAGGTTCACTTTTCAAAAAACAAGGGGAGAAACTGGCAACTCCGGCAGGATTCCGCCAAGAAAGTCGGCCATGAAAAGGGTATTTTTGGCAACGATGGAAGCAGCGGATGGACGAGCTTTTTCGAAGTGGATCCCTTTGATCCAAAGCACCTGATGGCATCGAGCGTCGGCAACTGCGAATCGTTCGACGGTGGTGTGACCTGGAACTATTTCTCCTGGGGCAAGCGCGCGAATGCGATCATGCCCGATGGCTCGGTGATCCCGTCCCCCCATGCCGGCCACAATGCCGACAACCACGTTCTTAAGTTCCATCCGGCCAAGCGAGGGTTCAGGGTCAAGGGATGTGATGGTGGAATCATGGCAAAGTGGGAGGATAAAGCGGCCAACTGGACCAACATCTCCGGTGACATGCCGGCCTTCCTCTGGTTCTCCATCATCGTCAACGAGTTTGGCGACCGCTACATCGCCGGGAATACCCAAGACCTGAATGTGCAAACCTACCGCTACGGCGTCTGGGAAAATGAGATCGGCTACGAAGGGGATGCCATTTTTATCAACCCGTACTCGAATGTTACCTATTACCCATGCTCCCCAACGGAGAAAGGTGAGGGACTGAATTTTCTGGAACCCGGGAACTGGAAAATGCACTCGTGGAACATGCCGAAATCAACGGTCAACTACAGCAACCCGGACCAGTTTTTTGTCGCCTTTGGCCGCAGGGAAACGTCCAAATCCAAGCAGCTTCCGAAGTTCCTTTATCAAAGCAACAACCGGGGCGTCAGCTATGACCGGGTTCCGAACCTGGACAAGCCGGTCTTCGCCATGAATGTATCACGCACCGATGCTCCCATCCTCACCATTTTTACAGCCACCTCCGTCATGGCTACTTCCGATTGGGGACAAAACTGGCAAACCCATCCGTATCCCAAAACCTTCAAGGCCTCCGGAGGCACCCGAAAAGTCAGTGGAGCAGTTGATCCAAACAACCCAAAAAGACTTTGGCTGGGGGGAAAAGACGGCAAGGTCTTTTTCAGCAACAACGGAGGCGCAAGCTGGCAGGATCTTTCCGGCACCCTGCCAAAAGGAGAAGTCAGTGAGCTCATTCTGCACGAAGGCACGGGCGGCGACCTTTACGCACTCATCAATGGATATGGTGTGTTCTATAAAGCCGCAGACTCCAATGATTGGAGCTTCTGGATGGATGGTTTCGACCTGAGGGACTTCAAGGAAATCCGTATCGACTACCCTCAGCAGAAGATGGTGGCCGCCAGCTACGGACGCGGAGCCTGGGAAGCCCCTTTGATGACCCCCTGCGAACGATTTTACCCCAAGGGCTTCGCCATCAAACAGCTCAACGAGTTAGCTGACATCAAGGTGTTCGGTATCGATAGCCCACTGGTCACGCCCGACTACTACAACTACCACTGGACCATCAATGGAAAGCCTCAGGGGAGTAACACGCCGATGTTGGTCAGCAAAAACTGCAAACCAGGCGACACGGTGGAGCTGACGCTGAAACCGAAACATACCACGGGTATTGAAACACGCTCCAAAGCGCTGAAAGCAATCGCTCTGAAAGACAATTTTGGAGAGGGTAAGGCGAAGCCCGTTGCGATCGACAAATCCTACATCGATCTGGGTATGCTTGAGTTGTTCGGAGCAAAACAAGACCTTACCTTTGAAGCCACGGTCAAACTCAGCCAAGCGGGTGTCGTCGCCGGCAACCGCAGGAAGTTTTTCAGAGATGCCAAGGGATGGTATCTCGACGTCAACAAGGACGGGGAGCTCTCCTTGCATTTATCCCCACGCCAAAACGGTAATTTCAGCCGCACGTACAAACGGCCGAAAGATCAGGCCCTGGTGATCACATCTCCCAAAAAGAGCGTCCCCTTCGAGGAGTCGGTCCAACTTGCCTTTTCCATCAGTGCGCAGGGCCTGGCAACATTGTTCGTCAATGGTGATTCCGTTGGCCAAGCTGAAATCGATCCAGCCGACCGAGACTACTCACTGAACAGCGTGCTCAGCACCACCGTCTTTGCCGACCCCTTCGGTAAACATGGCTCCTCCGGTGAAATCGAAAACATTCGGGTATGGCACAAACTTCTCACCGGTGAGGAATTGAAAGCCAATCGTATCAAACTCAGCAGCCCGGATGGGCTCGTATATTTCATCCTCTTCAACGACGCAGACCCGGTTGAAATGCTGACCCGGAAACCAGTAGTCATCAAACCCGATACCATGTAAACCTCCGCAACCTTGAAACTCGAAACCATACAAGCCGCCCTGCCTGATTCAGGCCTCAGACAGGGTGCCAACTGGCTGTTTTCACCCAAACCGCTGGAGCTGGACAAGCGTACCGCCAAATCCCTGACCCGGCTCGGACACCCACTCGCCCAGTTTCAACGGGCCTCGGACTCTGTCTATCAACGCAGTGCCAAAGGTAAACTTCCCCCCTGGATCTCCGAGCTTCTGGATGCTGGCAAACCCGAATGGATCACCAGCGCCCAACGTTCACCAGAACTGCGCAACACCCTCCCCCGGGTCATCCGACCCGACCTCATCCTCACCGGCGATGAAACCCATAGCTCCTTCGCCCTGACCGAGCTCGACTCCGTCCCAGGCGGCATGGGCATCACCCTCTGGCTATCCCAATTTTACAGCCAACATGGATATGATGTCTTAGGAGGAGAAATGGGCATCCGTGAAGGCTTTCAATCCTTGTTTCCAGACACAGGCGGACGTGTGCTGGTCAGCGAAGAATCCGCCGACTACCTGCCGGAAATGGAATGGCTGGCTTCGCAATGCCAAAACCTCAACACCCAAAGTGCGGAACAAGACAAGGGAGAACACTCTGCCGCCTATCGATTTTTTGAGTGGTTCGATTGGCAAAATATCCCCGCAGCTCAACAACTTGCGGCTTCTCCAAAGCTAAGCTCCCCCTGCAAACCCCACCTCGAAGAGAAACTCTGGCTCGCCCTGCTGCACACTCCATCATTACGAAAAATCTGGCAACAGGAGCTTCGTGCCAATCACCTCCAACGGCTGCTCGAGATCATCCCGCAAGGATGGGTCGTCGACCCCTCCCCTCTCCCACCGCATGCTTCGCTTCCAGGGCTCAATGTCCACTCCTGGGAAGACGTTGCCAATTTCAGCCAAAAAGAACGGCAGTTGGTTCTCAAAGTCAGCGGCTTCTCCGAACTCGCCTGGGGGTCACGCGGCGTCCACATCGGTCACGATATGCCATCCAACGAATGGCAGGAACAAGTGCGGCAAGCAACGGCATCCATCCATCAACAACCGTGGATGATGCAACGCTACCACGCCGGGAAAATCATCGAGCACCCGTACTTCGACCCCGAGACCGGCCAGGAACGCATCATGCAGGGACGCGCCCGGCTTTGCCCATATTTTTTCACCGACCTGGCAGGCAAAACCACCTTTGCAGGCTGCCTCGCGACCATCGTTCCCGCCGACAAAAAGAAAATCCACGGTATGAAGGATGGTATTCTGGTGCCTTGTATGGTGTGAGCCGATACGCATTAACAGGCTCAACCCTACTCCTGTAATTCCACACGGAAAAAATTGCGGTCTTGATCCGTATCATAGAGCCAGCGGAAGGTGTATTTGCCATCGCCTGCGGGAGTGGCATCAATCAATGACAGCCGCGTGGGTGACCATGTTTGTAAATCACCTGAGGCAAAGGGGTTGATGGTCAGGTCGTCGGTGTTGACGATGGAGGTGTAGGTAAAGACGATTTCTTCTGAGCCGAACCCCTCGGAGGAAAGATCTGCTACGACAGCCGAAGGAGTCGGCGTATCGCTTGGAGAAAGCGCATCGGTTCCGAGCAAATATTCCAGCCCGTTGGAAATACCATCTCCATCGGCATCTGCCTTGGGATCGGCTAATTCGGGAGCAACGGCCTCGGGGTAGGTGGTGGTATCGATTCTCTCACTGGGGGTGCCAAGTTTCCCTGATAATTGACTCAAGATGGTTGGGTTCTGAGCTGAGACATCCTCCACTTCGTAACGATAGGACGAAAGGTCATACAAGTCCTTGTCTGATCCTGTGTTGATTAAGCGCCACTCTAACGATCTTACTGTGGTAAGACTTCCAAAACGAGAATAGGCATACTCTTTTCCGGGTGCATACGGGTTACGAATCATGGGCAATAACGATTTTCCACTGATTCCGGATGGTGTCGTCAAACCACACATGTCAGCGATGGTGGGGTAAATATCAATGGTTTCCACAACCCCCTCTGCTTGGATACCGTGGAAGACATCAGGGCTGATATGGGAAGGAGCCTTGATGATAAGCGGTGACTCCAGAGAGCGCTCCAGCACCTTGTGCTTACCAATCAAACCATAATCATCCAAGCACCACCCGTGGTCACCCCAAAGAACCACGATGGTATTGTCTGCCAAGCCCAATGCCTCCAATTCATTGAGGACTTTACCGACTTGAGCGTCGACATAAGAAACACAGGCAAAATAAGCATGGCGAAGCTGATCGCGGTCGCTTCGGTTCGTGTAAGAGTTGATTTCGCTCGAATTGGTCGTCGTGGAAGCATTGGCCCCTGTCGGTTTGCCGGCCGGGCTCGCCGCAGGAAGCATTGCAGGATCATAGAGATCATAATACGCCTTGGGTGCATTAAACGGGAGGTGGGGTTTCATAAACCCCAGAGCCAGGCAGAACCTTGTGCCGTCATCTTTGAACTCACGTAGTTTCTCAATAGCCCCCTGTGCAATCTGGCCATCGGGGTAGGCCTCATCCGGAAGCGAGTTTCCCTGCTGATCCACACCGATCTCATAGGCCGGAGTAGTGACTTTGACGCGCCCGGTGCCATCGGCATAAGCAAAAAGTGGATAGCGTTGGGCGCCCCATTTGTTGTGATCCCAAAGGATTTCATTCCACGAATGACGCATGTCAGGGTTGGTTGCCTTGGTGCGGCCAATGTCATAGGTGCCTGAGTTATTGGACCACTGATAGCCGTCTGGCTCGTGAGTGAGTTTACCCATCGACACCGTATGCCACCCATTGCGTCGGAGTAGGTCCACCCAGCTTTCGGGTGCGCTTGGATACGATGTGGGCATTTTGCTAAAAGCTCCATTATCGTCGGTTGCTGACGTTGGTGTCAGACCGCTCATCAAGGCATAACGAGAGGCTCCACAAGTTGGAACCGCCACGTAATGGTTGCGGAAGAGTCGGCCCTGACTCGCCAGCGTATCGATATGGGGAGTCACCATGTGACTTTCTCCATAGCAATTGAGCTCTGGCCGTAAATCATCGACCGCAATAAACAACACATTCGGAGGATCCGCTGCTACCAGAGCAGATGTTGTGATAATCAATGAGATTGCTGAAAGAATGTTCATGGTTTGATGAGATAGAGTTCAAATCCGTTCAAAAACAAAAACTGATCTGAACCGTTACTGAGTGAAGCATCGAAATCGAGAACCAAAGGGCCGGAGCCATCATGGGAAAAAGAACATCCGATGCGGGGAACCTGTGCGTTGCTGATAAAGGTGGTATTGAGTCCGTCTGAGCCAAGGGTCGTGGGTTGAACCGAGTGCAGAGTAGCTCCTCCTTTGCTAACAGAAATAGTATTGGGTGTCTCAGTCGATGAGCCTTGGGCAAAGGCGAAGCCTGCTCCCGTGTAGGAATCCAGATGATAGGAGCGGAAAAAGTAATCGCCGGCAGGAAGGTTAGCCATGGTCACCCGGATGCTGCCTTTACGTGTTGCGATAAAATCCGAGACAAGAAAGGAGCAAGAAACATCGCCCCCGGGGATAGCACGTGTGCTGTCGGAGTTAGCACCCCGGAATTCAAGCTTTTCGCTGTCAGGTTGGCTGACGGTAACGGTGTAGGAGCCGATGGTTTTCGCGTAACTGTTGGCATTGGAAGCCTGATCCGTAGAACCCGCAATCGTTCGGAAAAGCGACTGGGATGGGGAGGCGTAAGCATCGCTGCGGTTGAAATCGACCCCAAAGAGACGATCTGCAGAACCTGCTTCAGGGGAATTGGGGTCGGTGCCTGCGGTGATTTCATCATCGTCATCCACCCCGTCGCCATCGGTGTCCGCCAAGACGGGGGATGTTTCATCACCGGTGTTGGCAACACCATCCGCACCAAGGTATTCTTCCAGATTGCTCAGTGCATCGCTATCCGCTGATGAGGCTGCATCATCGACATCCGGGTCGAAACCAAACAAAAATTCGTAAGTGTCGGGCATTCCATCTTCATCGCTGTCTTCGGAGCCGGGTTCTGGTTCCGGGGCGGAACTGACTTGGTATCGGGCATTGGAATAGGTGGCTTGATCGAGGTTGAGGCTGCCTCCAAATGATCCCCCCATGGTTGTGAAGGTAAAGTTTGAGGTGGTCAGATTGTTTTTTGTGTAAACCTGCTCATAAGCGCTTTCATTTCTGGTTAAACGAGAGACAATATCAACGCTGGTTGCGGAATCCCGTGTAATCGACATACTATAAATGTAATCTTCAGTATGACTGCCGCGGAAGACGCCTTCGTTGGTTTTATCCGCATTTAAATCCACGGCGTCCCCACCGGTGGAGATAAAGGCACCATTGGTTCGCATTTGATAAAGTTCCGATCCTGGCACGATGAAGTAACCTGCCGACCAATTTTCTCCGCTACTGGGAGTGGCATCAAACTGTCCACCATCATTGTAAACGCCCAGGCGAAAATCCCCGTGACCTGCATCCACCCCTCCTGTTAAGTTGATGGTGGCTGAAACGGTCAGCATTTCCCCTACTTCAAGAGTGACAGGCGTGTCAAATTTTCCCGCATACCAGAGACCATCCGCATTGTCTGCTGAGCCATCGCCAAAAGTGGGGTGTTCTGTGTTTAAATCAGAACTGACGGTGGTGATGTTATTCCAAGTCTTCCAGTGGGAGATTGGGCTGCTCTCTGGAGTGTATTCGATTTGGATATTGCTATAAAATGCCTCTTGGTTATCGAAGCCATCGGTGTGTAGGAGAGCGACGGTGTCGAAGAAATAGTCGGCAGCGGAAGACGGGGTGTAGCTTCCGCTTGCAGTGGAGCTAAAGGGAGAAGCTCCACCTGTTTGAGTGATTGAGGCAGTAATTGTTAGGTCGTCGCCATCACGCACGATGGAGAGAGAATACGAAACGGGGCTATTGGGCACATAGGTTCCTGTGGTCGAGTGGTTTTGAATCTCACTGACGGTTCCGGTAAAAGGGTGGGTTTGTGTGGTTGGAGATATCTTTTGAATCCCATCTTGGTTATAGTAAGCGATACCCAAATAGCCATCACCGGTGCCTGATGCCGGCAGGGGGTCGGGAGCATCGTAGATCCCGAATCTGAACGATGAAGAGTTAAGAGAACCATTCACTGTCATGGTTCCAGTTAAGGTAAGCCGATCTCCATCCAATAATGTCACCGGAGTGATCGGGGCGACCAGGGATGATTTTTTTGCGTTGGTAATACTTGGGCTGGCAGTATCGGCGTTGTTCAGCGTTGCATTGGAATAACCATCAAAAATTTTGACCCAGTCCGTTACGCTGACCGGTAATGCCATGGTGGTGGTGGCTAATAATGCACTGATGAGGCAAACGGTTTTGATGGGATGCATGTGAAAAAGGGTGGAAGATGAAAAAAGGTATCATACTCGCGTAGGATACCTTTTGATGAATATGAGATACCAAGAGGAATTATTTACGACGTCGCATCATCAATGCGACTCCACCAAAACTCAGAAGCGCAGCTGCGCTTGGCTCAGGAACGCTTGTCACTTCGTATTGGGCATTGGAGTAAGAACCCTGATCAAGATTGAGGTTGCCTCCAAAAGATCCACCCATGGCAGTGAAGGTGAAATTTGAAGTTGCCCGGTCGTTTTCTGTATAGAGTTTCTCATATATACTGTCGTTTCTCGTTAAACTTGAAACGATATCGACGGTCGTTGCTGAGTCTCGCGTAATGGACATGCTAAACACGTAATCTTCAACATGGTTTCCTCTAAAAAGTCCGTTGTTTATTTTCGTGGCATTAAGGTCGACTGCATTTGTTGCCGTGGAAATAAATGCTCCGTTGGTGCGTATCTGAAATAGATCTGTCCCTGGAACCAGCATGTAACCTGCAGACCAGTTCTCCCCGCTATTCGCATCAAACTGTCCACCATCGTTAAAGATTCCCAAGCGGAAGTCATTATCCCCGGTATCATGATTTCCTCCCGTTAAATTGATGATGGCTGAAACCGTGAGGGTGTCTCCAATGCCGAGTGTTACCGCCGATCCAAACTTACCCGCATACCATAAGCCATCGGCATTGTTGGATGTTCCATTGCCAAACGTAGGACTGTCAGTATTCAGGCCCGAACTGACGGTCGTATCATTATTCCAAGTCTTCCAGTTTGTCACCGAAGTGGCGGCCTGAACTGCAGCCGAAGTAACGAGCGCAGCACACGTTGTCATGAATAGATGCTTTGTTTTCATTGTGTTTTTATATCTGGGGTTCATGGGCACTTAAGCCGATTCACCGGCACCGCCGGAAAAAATCCTCGATGCCTCATTAAGTAATGCGGCCATTTTTACTATGTGACGAAAAAAAACGTAACATGCGTTTTTTTAATCGAGAAAGAAATCCAAGTGATTGGTCTTCATCAATTGCTGAATCTGCTTTTCGCTAAGAATACCGCGAAAAAGATAGAGTTCATCCATGTCTGCATCCAAGGTCCGACTATCGGCACCAGGACCGAGGCTCGCACCAAACCTTACAGGGAGTGCAGACTTTGTGAAATTATCCGTCTTCATCTTACACAGCTCATCTGGCTTGCTGACGGCTTGCCGCTTACCATTGAGATAGTGGTAAATTTCCGGAAACCCATCATCATCGACACGACCAGTATAAACAACTGCGATGTGAACCCATTCCTGTTGCATGGTGTCTTGCGCCTGAATCGTTTCAAATGGGCGCTCCATGAGTGATGTTTTAAGCCTGCCTTCGTCACTGAAGCTGATCTGCCATAACTTGCCCTTCTTACGCACCCCCCATGCGCAGTATGGCGTGATATTGTGACGCTCACAATTTTTCCGGTGTCGAATCCATGCCGCTACGCTTCTCGGTGCATTTTCGCCAATACCAGCAAAAGCGGACGCGGCATAGACGCCGTCCCCATGCAATGCCAAGGCCGAGCCAAAACGACCTGCTGTTTCATACTTGGGTGCATCAATGCGCTTCGTCCGGGAATGCAAGCGCTGTAAGCTTGCTCCAAACCCCGCAGCACCAGGAATGGTCCCATCCGCCGCAAACCTCCCCTGGTTTTGATGATCAAACGACCAATGCAGATAGGGCATGGAATCGGTGAATGTTCTCCTAAACAAACTGGGCTCAGCCTTGATCGATTCACCCTGGCCATAAATATTAAAGGCCATCGCCTGATTCTGCTTCAACTCGATCTGTTCCATTGCCTGTAGCGCAGGCTCCACTCGAACCTTCCCTTGATTCACATGCACTTGAAGCTTTTCGTCACCATCAAATCTCAAACCAAATTCTGTTCCTAAATCGATGATTTGGGCACGGTCCGTTGTCACCGTAAATCCATGCCCCGCTTCCGGCACCCGAAACCAAGCGGCGCCCCGTTGCATGGAAAGTTCAGTCTTGGCAATCAGCTTAAGATCCGAGGGCCCTTCAATCAGCGCCTCAACACCCGATGGAAATAAAAATTTAACCAGCCCCTGCTCGATCTGAATCGAGTCACCTGGAAGCAATTGCCCGTTCGGGCGCATTTCCCCGTCGCTTGTCGTAACAGTACACAGGGCATCTCCCGATTGTTCCATCAGGACCCATGTAGGTTCCTGCACTTGTCGATTGCTAACGTGAAAGAGAAAAAAACCAAAGCTGAGTAAGAGAATCGCAGCCAGTCCCACCACCAAGGATGTCACGGCCATTTTACGCCTTTCCATTCCCAAACGAACCGCGCTTACAGGGATACTCCCTAAATCATCCCTGATCTGAACATCCCTCTTCAGCAAAGCAACCAATTCCATGTGCTGGAAATACAAACTCCGGACATCGGGATTACTTTTGATGTTTTCCTTAAGCCACATCAGATCGCGATCCGAGATCACACCATCCTCTAGATCCTGAATGATCTTTTCCACTTGATCCAAACTAATCAATCGAGGTTGTTGTTGATTGCTCATGCAGAGTGATTGGCTTGTTGGGATTTCTTCTGCACACATTTCCTCAAAGCAATACGGATGCGATACAGGGCAGCACGAATCGCCTGCTCACTACGTCCTGATGCCTGGGCATACTTGCTCAGTCCGGATTTTTTCCAATACCGATGAATGATGAGTTCCTGATCTTTGGCTTGTAATAAACTAATGCATTCATTGAGATGCGTTAGTTTTTTATTCGAGGCTGCCATATTCGCCTCTAGAGCTTCCTCTTGAATAGCCTCACAAACTTCTTCCTCAAAAACCACCCAACGATCGCGCTTGCGCTTCCTCTGATGTGTCATGACATGAAAGCGAGCCGTGGTGAGCGACCAGGCTTTGAAATTGGTTCCGAGCTCAAAGCTGTCACGTTTCGACCATAAAATTTCATTCACCTCCTGCACCACATCCTCGGTCTCGGAAGAGCCCGGCATCAACGATACCACAAAGGCATGAATCAAATCCTGGTGACTCACCAGCAATTTAACAAAAGCATCTTCTTTGATCGGGGCATCCGCCATAACTCATTCGTTCCTTACATAGCATATGACAAACAGGATGAAATGTGACGCCCTTTTTTCCCTTTTTTTCAAGAACTCGTCATCTCTTCCTCCCCGCAGCCTCTAGCATCTTAAGCCACATCGCTTTATCCACTACCGAACACGCTCGGTCCACCAGGGTGAAATAATATCTGACACCACACCGTAGCGTATCGTCATGATCCGACTCCTCACCATCATAGCCGCCATGATGTGCTCCAGCCTTCTGGCCATGGGCAAGACCAGTGACACCCGACCCAACATTGTCTTCTGCATTGCCGATGACTGGGGCTGGCCGCACTCACCACTCTATGGCGACCAAGTTGTCAAGACTCCGACCTTGCAGCGCATCGCCGCCAATGGGGTGCTTTTCAACCATGCCTTTGTTTCCTCACCATCCTGCACTCCCTCTCGCAATGCCGCACTCACCGGCCAATACCACTGGCGCTTGACATCCGGAGCCAATCTCTGGAGCCACTTTCCCAAAGGTGTGCAAACCTTCCCACTCATTCTCACCCAACACGGCTACCACGTCGGGTCATTCCGTAAGGCTTTTGGGCCGGGAGTCGACCGCTCACCATCCGTCTCCGGTAAAAAATACGCCTCCGTGGATGCCTTTTTCAAGGCGCGCCCGAAAGACAAACCCTTCTGCTTTTGGTTTGGCTCGTCCGACCCGCACCGCAGCTATAAAGTCGGTTCCGGTATCAAAAGCGGAATGGATCCTGCTAAAGTGCAACTCCCCCCCTACTATCCAGATCACCCGAGTGTCCGCAGTGACATCTGCGATTATTATTTCGAAGTGCAACGCTTCGATCGCGAAGTCGGGGAACTGCTCGACCGCTTAAAACAATCCGGGGAGCTCGACAACACACTGGTTGTCATGACCGGAGACCACGGTTGGCCATTCCCTCGAGGGAAAAGCAACCTCTACGACATCGGAGCCCGGGTTCCGCTCGCCATGCAATGGGGAGACAAACTCGGAGGCAAACGCCGCATCGATGACTTTGTCAGTTTTGTCGATTTTGCCCCCACCTTTCTTGAGCTCGCCGGAGTTGACCGGCCCGACGACATGAGCGGCCGCAGCTTACTCCCCCTGCTGCTCAGCCAAAAATCAGGACAGGTTGAGCCGTCCCGTAGCCATGTCATCTACGGCAAGGAGCGTCATGTCCCCTGCCAGGAAAAAGGAACGATCGCAGCCCCCTGCCGGGCCATTCGCAACCACAAATTCCTCTACATCCACAATTTCTTCCCGGACCGCTGGCCCGTCGGGGCCCCCGAAGCCGAATTCCGATCCAACTGGGCCGACTGCGATAACGGGCCAAGCAAATCGTACATTCTCGACCACCGGGTCGAGCTGCAAAGCATCCAGGCCTACGAACTTTGTTTTGCCAAGCGACCACAGGACGAGCTCTACGATGTAAAAAATGACCCATGGCAGATTCACAATCTGGCTGCAGATCCAAAACATGCCGAGACACTCAAACAACTTCGTACCCAACTCATGCAAGAGCTGCAAACCACTGGCGATCTCCGAGTGCAGGGTAAAGGAGACATCTATGAGTCATTCCCCTACACCGGTAAAAATAAACGGTCGAAAAAATAAGCGACCCCAAACCCAAAGGGACTAACAGAATCTACCCCCCTCGCGGGGTAGATCGGCACGCCGGCTCAGCGTCATATTGACTTCTTCCATGCTTTTGCTAGGGTATCGTTCCCCTCGCATCATGGACCCTCTGATCGAACACATCCAATGGCTTTGGCCCTATGTCCTGACCGCCTTGCACTTCGCCGGCGCTCTGGCGGTGACCCTGCATGCCGTTCTTCGCAAACATGATGTTCGTTCCGCCATCGGCTGGATCGGCCTGGCCTGGCTATCACCGGTGATCGGATCCGTTGCTTATCTGCTGTTGGGCATCAACCGGATTCAGCGCAAAGGTGTCTCACTCGGACTTTATGACGCCTGGGATCACGCAATCAAACAACATCTCACCGATGAAGATGCCGAGCGGATCCACGATCTGCACCAATACCACCCGACCTTCATCAGCTTGGCCAAACTCGGCACCGACGTAACGGGCAACACCCCGCTACTAGGTAATCAAATCACCCCGCTGGTCAATGGTGACAATGCTTACCCCGAAATGCTCAAGGCCATCCGCGAAGCCAAGGTATCGGTCGCCCTGAACAGCTATATTTTCGATAGCGATCGTATCGGTGAGCAATTTCTCGAAGCCCTCAAAGAGGCTCAAGACCGCCAGGTCGATGTCCGGGTCATGATCGATGGCGTCGGCGCCCGCTACAGTAAACCCAGCATGGTGGACCGGTTGAAAAAGGAAGGCATCCGCGTGGCCGCCTTCCTTCCCTCACGCGCCCCCATGCTCCCCTATGCCAATCTGCGCAATCACCGGAAAATCCTCGTCACCGACGGAACCACGGGGTTTACCGGTGGCACCAACATCCGCGAAGGTCACTGCCTGAAACTGCAGCCCTCATTTCCCGTCGCCTGCCTGCATTTTAAAATTGAAGGCCCGGTCGTCGCGGAGTTGCAAGAAACCTTTGCCATCGACTGGGCATTCACCACCGGGGAATCTCTCGTCGGCCCTACCTGGTTCCCCCCGCTACAACGCTGCGGCCCGGTCTTCGCCCGTGGTGTCCCCGATGGGCCGGATGAAGATCTCGACAAAATCAACGAGCTGATCCTCGGTGCTCTCGCCGTGGCCAGCCAACGGGTCCGGATCATCACCCCCTATTTCCTACCTGAAGAATCCATCCTCAAAGCTCTCGCCGTCACCGCCATGCGAGGTGTGGAAGTCGATATCATCCTGCCATCCAAAAACAACATTGCCATCATGAACTGGGCGGTGATCCCACAGCTTCCACAGTTGATTGAAAAAGGATGCCGGGTTTACATGTCCCCCGCTCCATTCGATCACACCAAACTGTTTGTCGTCGACGGTGTCTGGTCACTGATCGGATCAACCAACTGGGACGCCCGCAGCATGCGCCTCAACTTCGAATACAACATCGAATGTTACGATGATGCCCTCGCCGAACAACTCGATAGCATCATCGATGAAAAATTGGCCGCATCACGCTTGTTAAATGCTGATGCGCTACGCTCGCGCTCACTTCCCATTCAGCTCAGAGACGGCACAGCGAGACTGCTCTCGCCCTACCTGTAGGCATGAGCCCATCCTCCGCCACCGAAACCCGCCCTTTGCAGGAAAAACACCCTTGATGACTAACCGCGGATGGCTTGGAATCGTGTTGACGTCAATAGCTGCATCGTGCTTCCATGGAACGACACCTTCCACCAAGGATTCACCACGTTTCCCAACAACCATGAAAACATTACTCTTCTCGCTCACCCTGCTGCCCATACTGCTGCATACCAGCCTGATCGCTGCCGATTCACCACCCAAGATGGCCGTCATCGGTGAAATTGAATCCCTCACCTTGGAAAAAGAAAAAGTTCAATTCCAGGCCCGCATCGATACCGGCGCCCAAACATCCTCCATCAGCGCGATCAATATCCAACAATACGAACGCGATGGTAAAAAATGGGTCCGCTTCGAGATCAATGGCGGACCAGACGATCAAGCCATCAAAATGGAGCGACCGCTCTCCCGAATCGTCCAAATCAAACGCCACGGAGCCGACGCCGTAGAACGCCCGGTCGTCTACCTCATTGTCTCCATCGGCAATATCAAATGCCGCTGCGAATTCTCCCTGACCGACCGCAGCAAGTATGAGTTCCCGGTGCTGATCGGGCGTAACTTCCTCAGTGGCCGTGCCATGGTCGATGTCAGTCGCAAGCACCTCGCCCACCCCATCAGCAAGGAAGAATCCAAAAAATAAAACTATGAAAACCAAAACCCAGCTCAGGGTCATCATCATCCTCCTGATCACCATCGGCCTCGGAGCTGCGATCTATAAAATCCAGGTGCTCGGGTTCTCCTTATCGCCACAGGCAAAAGTAGATACCTGGACCATTGAGGCCAAAGTTACCTTCACCGCCAACGGTGGCCCGGTCACCGTCAGGCTGAATGAGGCCGATAACACCGCTAATATGGCCGTGCTCAACCACGAAAGCGTAGGCAGTGATTTCAAACGGCAAATCGAAACCCTCGAAAAAGGCGAACGCAATTTGGTCTGGAGTAAAGATGATGCCAAAGGCGAGCAAGTGCTCTACTACCGCGTCTCCGCCTACCGCAAAGATAACAGCTCTCATGCCAAGGCCATTCCTGCTGAAGATGCCGATGCCAGCGACATCATTTTTTCCGGGGCTGCCAAAGAAGCCGCCAAACTCATGGTCGACCGCGCCAAGCAACAAGGCAAGGGCACTCCCCTGGCGGTCACCCAATCCATCATCAAGCAACTCAATCTCTCGGATAAAGCCCACCTCGAAATGCTCCGAAAAAACAAGAGTGGCACCGGCTCGCACCTCGATCTCGTCAGGGATATGCTCACCAAAGCCGGTGTCCATGCGGCCAAGGTCAAGGTGCTCTTCCTCGATGATGACAACCGGAAACAAAAACTCAGCAGCCTGCTCGAGATCTTCGACGGCAAGAGCTGGCAACTAATCGACCCCAAAACTGCCAGTGTCAAAACCGAAGACAACTACATCCTCTGGCAAACCGGAGAAGGCGCCACCTTCGAAGTCGAGGGAGGTAAAAACTCCTCTCTTAGCTTCTCGGTGAATGCCGGACGGATGATGGCCGGACGGGCCGCCGTGATGGCAGGCAAAAACAGCGGAGCTGCATTGATCGATTTCTCAATCTACTCACTGCCACTCGCCGAGCAAAACACCTTCAAGCTTCTGCTCCTGATCCCTCTCGGAGCCCTTGTGGTGGTGATCCTGCGTAATTTGGTTGGCATCCAGACCTCCGGCACCTTTATGCCTATTCTCATCGCGCTCACCTTCTTACAAACCTCGCTAACCTGGGGGCTCATTCTCTTTCTCGTGGTCGTCAGCGTCGGTCTGGTGATGCGCTCCTATCTCAGCCACCTGAATCTCCTTCTGGTGCCTCGTATTTCCGCGGTGCTGGTCTTCGTGATCGTCATCTTTGTCGCCATCTCGGTCTTCTCCATCAAAATGGATTTTGAACAGGGTCTGCGCGTCACCTTTTTCCCGATGATCATCATTTCCTGGACCATCGAACGCATGTCTGTGCTATGGGAAGAAGAAGGACCACGCGATGTCCTGATCCAAGGGGGCGGTAGTTTGTTTACCGCCTGCATCATCTACCTCGTGATGACCAATAAATTCCTCGGCCACCTGACCTATTCCTTCCCCGAGCTACTGCTTGTCCTCTTGGCTGTGATTCTGATCATTGGCAGCTATTCAGGATACCGACTCAGCGAGTTGCGCCGCTTCGAACCCATGACCAAGGAGCATTAAGATGTTAACCACACCAGCCAAACTCCGCAAAGCAGGGATCATCGGCATGAACCACCGCAACGTGGTCTGCATCGCCCGTAACAACCCGCGCAAACTCTACCCAAGAGTCGACAACAAACTACTGACCAAGGTGCTTGCTCGGGAAGCCGGTATTGCCGTGCCCCAACTCATCGGCGTCGTCAAAACCCAGGGACACGTCAGAGAACTCAAAGAGTTTTTAAGGGATGAATCCTCCTTTGTCATGAAACCTGCCAAAGGCAGCGGAGGAAAGGGCATCCTGGTCATTGTCGGTCGCGATGGTGATGATTACATCAAACCCAGTGGCGAACGGGTCAGCCACCTCGAAGTCTGCAAACATGCCTCCAACACCCTGAGCGGTCTGTTCAGTCTGGGCGGTGCCAATGATGTCGCCATGATCGAGGAACTCGTCAATTTCGATGCCGCCTTCGATGGCTACTCCTATCAGGGGGTTCCCGACATCAGAATCATCCTCTACAAAGGCTACCCGGTCATGGCCATGACCCGCCTGTCCACTCATGACTCCGACGGTAAAGCCAACCTGCACCAAGGAGCCGTCGGTCTCGGCATCGACATCGGCAGCGGCAAAGCTTTAAAAGCAGTCCAACACGGGCAAATCATCCGCAATCACCCGGATACCGGCAAGGACTTACACGCTTTCCACGTGCCCGCCTGGAAAGACTTCCTCCTGCTCGCCAGCCAATGCTACGAAATCACCGAGCTCGGCTACCTCGGCGCCGATATCGTCCTCGATGCCGACAAAGGTCCACTGATCCTCGAACTCAATGCGCGACCGGGGCTCGCCATCCAAATGGCCAATGGCATCGGTATGCAAACCCGCTTCGATGCCGTGGAGCCGGAAATCTCCAAGCAACGCGACTACAAGGAACGTGTCACCTTCTCAATGGAACACTTCGGCATACTGTAATCGAGCTCATGCACAGCGGTCACCGACCGATGACGGCTGCCTTGTTTTGGGTATCACCCGAAACAAAAAATAGTAGCTAAGAAACAAACTGACATCCATCGGTATCCACCAAACCGGTGGCACCAGGTACGCACCGACGATATCCGCCTTCCATGGGTAAAGCCATGCGATCCCGCCAGACACAGCATCGCAGGCCAAGTGCAATCCATAAGCAGACGAGCACCAGACAAGCTTCGACCAGGTGAGCCATCGTTGCCAGGGGAGCCTGGGCACCCACTTGCTAACAAGCAGAAAGACCAACACGGCAAGCCACGCAAAAATCGAGTGAGACCAACTGGAATACCGATCTTCCAATGACATGTGCGGATTCAACAAGTCAGGAGCCGCACCGAAGAGCCCGATCACCAACAAGTCCTTATAGCTCCCTCTCGAGCCACCTTCTTTTCCTCGATAAAGGTTCAAAAAAATCCCCGCTGTTACAGCGGGGATAAGTGCATGCGTCACCGTGTTCATACCGTGGAAACATCATCAGTAGATGCTCTTATACCATTTGAGTGGTTCGTTTGTCGGAATGGCGGTGTTCGTTTGGCCTTGAGTTCAAGGCGTGACAAAGGAATGTAGCGAGCTACATGACTGAGGAAAAACGCCGAAATCAAGCCAAAGAAATACCGCTTTTCATTCCC
>NZ_JACBAZ010000017.1 GCF_013391475.1 Oceaniferula marina
AGAATCAAACTCTCCGTATAAATGACCGATTATTCATCGGATCCTTTTAAACAGTTATAGGCTTTGTATCTATTCCTGTATCTCCATCACTGAAGAACACAGGACGTAATTACGTTTACCAAATTGACAAGTAGTAAAGACTGAAGCCGAAGCTCCATTCCCTCTACATATTCTGCGCACCGGTTAAAACCGACACACAGCGCACAATTCAATCTTCCCCCTTCCTTCCTGTCTGAACCGTCCGGCAATCACTCCACATGCAGGCTTGGCACCATACTTGCTTCATCGCTCTCACCGCCTTTCAGGCAGGACCAACATTGTAAAAGAACTCGTAACGCGGAGATAAAAAAACCGATCGGAATCTGCTCTCTCAAGCTTGCTACTCTCGTAGTGTTCCCGATCGACTTACTGTCTCTCGCGTGCCCTCCCTTCGGAGCGGCGGGCGGAACCTACTCAAAATTTCATTTTCCGCAAGATCTTTCTGCATCAAATTACAACTTTTTTACCACCCCCTTCACAACCCCCTGATTTACAAGGGAAAGACCAAATCATTTTTTTGATCATCCACGACCAAAAACGCACCAATCTGACCCAGCGATCATTCAAAATGCAAATTTGGCCTTTTGGAGACCAAAAATCGCGCCGGAAACCCGACGCGATTCGAAGACTTTTTTACGACTTAATTCCAATGACTTTCTTAGTGGGACACCGGAGGAGGGACATCCTCCCCACCATCCTCGGAAACGGGAACCCGGATACCATCCACCATGGCCTGAATATCCGCAGGGGGCGCCGGCGTGAAGACACAAACCAATGAGGCCACAGCAAAATTGATCAACATCCCAATACAACCGATCCCCTCCGGAGAAATCCCCCAGAGGTAATGCTCCGTTTTACCTCCAAGGAATTGGAAGTAGACAATATAGCTAATCGTGAAGGTAATCCCACAAATCATCCCTGCGATGGCACCCTCCCGGTTCATACGCTTGGAAAAGATCCCCATCAACAAGGTTGGGAAAAAGGATGACGCGGCGAGACCGAAGGCAAAGGCCACCGTTTTCGCAATAAAGGCTGACGGAGGGTTGATACCAAAATACGTCGCTACAGCCAGAGCGGCAAAGGATGCCATACGCGCGTATCGCACCTCGTCCTTATCACTTAAATCGGGATTTACGATGCGCTTCATCAAGTCGTGGGATATCGATGTCGAGAGAACCAAAAGCAAACCGGCTGCGGTTGAAAGTGCGGCGGCAATACAACCAGCCATTAACAAGGCAATCACCCAAGGAGGCAATCCAGCCATGTGCGGATTTGCCATGACCATAATATCATTTCCAAACCAGAGCTCGTTCGGGTTCGACATATCCGCCTTACTGGCGAGCAGACGCTGCCCATGCGGGCCCACTTGCTGATCCTTCGGAGCATCATACTGCGGATACACCGGAGATTTCCCCTGGAACACCGCATTGCGCTGGGCCTCGGATTTGCCGGGACCAAAGTATTGGATTTTCCCGTCACCATTTTTATCCACCCACGCCATCTGCCCGGTTTTTTCAAACTCCTTAAACCAACCTGGCGCCTCGACATACGCCGTCTGATGTAACTTCTGAATCAAATTGACCCGGGAGAACGCTCCGATCGTCGGCGCCGTCAAATAAATCACCGCAATAAACGCCAAGGTCCAACAAGCAGACTTCCTCACGGCCACCACATTCTTCACCGTGAAAAAACGAACAATCACATGAGGCAGGCCAGCCGTGCCACACATCAAAGCCGCGGTGATACAAAACATATTCACCGTCGACATTTTCCCAGAAGTGTATTCTTGAAAACCAAGCTTCGTATTGATCTGGTTCAATTTTTCCAAAAAGGGCACATGCTCGCCCCCTACGGTATAATCACCGATCAGCCCAAGCTGGGGAACCAGATTATTGGTCAGGGCAATCGCAATGAAAATGGCGGGGATGGTATAAGCAAATGCCATCACACAGTACTGGGCAACCTGGGTGTAGGTAATCCCCTTCATCCCTCCCAGACCTGCGTAGAAAAAGACAATCGCCGCTCCACTCATCACCCCGGCCGGGATACCAATACCAAACAACTGGGAAAAGACGACCCCGACGCCCCGCATCTGCCCCATGATATAAGTCATACAAATAAAAATCGCGCAAACGACGGCCACACCACGGGCCACTCTGGAATAATAGCGGTCACCGACAAAATCAGGCACGGTAGCCTTTCCGAATTTTCGAAGAAAGGGAACCATCAGCACAGTTAACAAAACGAAGCCTCCCGTCCACCCCATCAAAAAACGGGACGCATCGTAGCCGGTGATGGCCACAGTGCCGGCCATCGAGATAAAGGTTGCGGCAGACATCCAATCGGCAGCGGTAGCCATACCATTGGCAAAAGGCGAAACGCCCCCTCCTGCCGTATAATACTCCTTGGTCGACGCCGCCCGGGATTTGACGGCAATACCAATATAAAGAGCAAACGAAATTCCGATAAAGATAAAGTTCCAGTGATCTTGGGTCATCTTACTTCTCCTTGTTGGTGAATCCGTATTTGGCGTCCAGCTTGTTCATCATCACGCTGTAAACGATGAGAATCACAACAAAGCCAATAATAGAACCCTGCTGGGCCATCCAAAAACCAAAGGGCGCATGCCCCACTGGGGGAAAATGAATATCCAACCAGTCGCGCCACAAAATGCCGCAACCGAAGCTAACCGAAAACCAAATGGCCAGATTGATCCCCAACCCATACAAATTCCTCTTCCAATACTGAGATCCCGACTGGGACGAGCTATTTTTATTCATCATGATCCGCTCATCCTATACACACCCGTTCACCATGGAAATCTCGAAATCTCCATCATGACACAAAGCTCACTCGAAGGGAGGAAACAAGAACCCGCGATACTGACACGGCAGGCATCGGACAGAGTTTGATTATCCGTGGACAATTAAGCATTTCCCGTTAAAGTGCAGCGACTCCTCACCCGAGCTCCTTTCTTTGTGTTTCACAGCACTCCAAATCCAGACTCTCAGCTATTCTTTTTCCAGACATTTTCCCATGACCAAAGCCGCAGCCCTCTTACTCAATCTCGGATCTCCTGACAGCACCAGCGTCCCGGATGTCCGCCGCTACTTGGACGAATTTCTCAGCGACGAACGCGTGCTCGACATCCCCGCGTGGAAACGCAAGCTCATCCTCAAACTCTTCATCCTCCCAAAACGTCCGGCCGAATCCGCGGAAGCCTATTCCGAGGTCTGGACCGAGGAAGGCTCCCCTCTGATCGTCACCAGTAAAGAACAACAAAAGCTGGTATCCGAACAAGTCGACATCCCCGTGTTCCTTGGCATGCGCTATGGCAACCCCTCAACTGAGGACATTATCCGCCAAATCGTCAACGAAGGGGTGACCGACCTCTTCATCATGCCCCTCTACCCCCACTACGCAATGTCCAGCTACGAAACCGCCGTGGTCAAAGCCATGGAGGAAATCAACAGCCAGGCACCTCACATGAGAACCAAGCTGCTGCAACCGTTCTATCAGGACCCCGACTACATTGAGGCTCTGGTTGAAAGCGCCAAGCCGCACTTCGAAGACGACGACGATCTGCTGCTGTTCAGCTACCACGGCATCCCCGAGCGGCAGGTGCGGAAGTCCGACCCCTCACACGCCCACTGCCTGGTGCGGGAGGATTGCTGCGAAAACGCCCACCCCTGCCACGCCACCTGCTACAAACACCAGTGCCTGGCAACCACCAAGGCCTTTATTGAAGCTTCGGGTGTCCCTCAGGAAAAAACCGCCATCTCTTTCCAGTCCCGGCTCCTGCGCGACCCTTGGCTCGGGCCCTACACCGACTTCGAACTCAAGCGTTTCGGTCAGGAAGGCGTTAAAAAAATCAAGGTCATGTGTCCGGCCTTTGTCTCCGACTGCCTCGAAACCATCGAAGAGATCGGCATGCGCGGGGTAGAAGAATTCACCGAAGCCGGAGGGGAGTCCCTCAGCTTGATCCCCTGCATGAACGATCATCCATCCTGGATCAAGTTCCTCAGCACGCGCATCCAGCAATGGCAGCAAACGCTCGCCTCCACCAGCTAAGCGAACGACCCCCAGCCTACTTGAATTTTCTCGCTCACCTCCTCCTTGCCGACGACTCGGCAGCATCCCGCATCGGCAACCTGCTGGGGGACTTCGCTCGTGGCCCCATCGAACAACACTGCGCGAGCTTCCCCAAAGAGGTTGTCCGAGGCATTCAGATGCACCGTTTCATCGATGGCTTTACAGATTCGCACCCTGCCTTTCTCCGCTGCAGGCGTATGATTCACCCCGAGCGAAGACGCTTTGCCGGTATTATGGTGGATCTTTTTTGGGACCACTTTCTCAGTATCCATTGGAAAGACTACCATGCTTCCCCTCTCGAAACCTTTTGCCAACAGATCTATTCAGAAATGGAAGATCACCCCGAGTGGCTAGCTGGCCGGCTGGGTAAGATGTTTCCCATCATGAAAAGGGAAAACTGGCTGATGCGCTACTCCACGCTGGAGGGTATGGCATTAACTTTGGAAGAGGTTTCTCATCGAAGCCCCCGCATTCGTCCCATAGCCAAAGGCATGGAGGACCTGACCTCAAACTATGAAGCCCTGGACTCCCAGTTCCAAGTATTCATGCCGGAACTGCTCGCCTTTGTTCATCGCTGGAAAATCAACAATCCAGCCTGAGCACACGGTCGGCCCCGCTCAAAAACGGCACATCGCGAGCAAGAGATCGATTATCTCATTGTCATTCTCTGGATTTGAGAGAGAATGGGGATTCGATTCTTTTACAAAATCCCTATGCTCCAGCGTATCTCCATCCGGTCCACTGTGCTTTGCAGCGCCTGCCCCCTCGCCTTGGCTTCCGCCGCAGACGCCCTGATTGATCTCAACAGTAATGGCATTTGCGACATCTGGGAGCACCGCTACCAAGCCTCTTCATTGGTCGACACTCCGGAAAACCGAGCCAGCGACAGCGATGGAGACGGCCAATCCAACCAGGACGAGTCGATGGCGGGAACCGACCCGAGAGATCCCGAGTCCGTGCACCAGATCAGCGATCTACTGCAAAGCGGCAGCAATATTCTCATTACCAGCCCGACCCAAGCAGGAAAGACCTACCAAATTTATTCCTCTACCAACCTCCTGGAGTGGACACCTCAAGGTTCAGCCACTCTGGCAGATGGAGAGAGGCTCGACACCATCCTCAACAATCAGGACGATGAGCACACCTTCTACCGGATGGTTGCCATTGATACCGACACGGATCTCGATGGCATCCCCGACTGGGCAGAGCGACAGCTGAGTGGTTTTGATCCAGAACGGGCGGATTCCTTTGCCCAAGGATCCGGCCTCACGGACCGGGATCTTTTACTCGCCCAGCTGACTGCGATTCAGAACGGGGAAATCACCCTCAGCGCGAGCACAGACACGGCTTTTGAAAAGGAAAACACAAGCGCGGCTTTCACTCTGAACCGCAGTGGCGACACAAGCTTTCCGCTTACTCTGTTTTTCCACTGGAGTGGCCACAGCAATCCATCGAAGGGTTCCGCTTCTGCCTCCGATTTCACCGCTAAAAACAATAGCGGAGAAATCCTGACGCGTAGCATCACCATCCCGGCTGGAGCCTCCAGCACGGACCTCATCATCCATCCCAACTCCGATTTTTTAACCGAAGTCCCCGAAACCCTGACCTGCACTCTGGGCAACACCTCCATCAATGCTTCCATCCGAATTTGTGATGCCACAAATATCCCAAGCAACGCCACGCTCTTTGTAGCCCAACTCGCTCCCACCCCGGACATCAACAGCTCGGCAAGCGGCCTGGCCACCATTCTGGTCCAGGGAGATAACGAAATCGGATCCATCAACCTGAGCTTCAGCGGCCTCACCTCTCCGCAACCCAACGTTGATGCTGCCCATGTGCATCTGAAAAACCCGATCAACGGCCCCCACTTCGAAACCCTCGACAAAGGACAAATCGATGCCCACCCATGGAGCTTCGCCGCCCGGCACTTCCTGACATCAGATCAGGCCGTGCTGGATGCCCTGCACAACAGCCGCTTCTATATCAACGTTCATACCGAAAACTTCCCAAGTGGTGAAATCCGGGGAGATTTCCACCGGACCAACGGCTCGTTCACGTTGCTTCCCCCACCAACACCACCAGCCGTCACCCCACTCACAGGAGACGCACTCGACCGTGACATCGCACGCTTCCTCACTCAATCCACCTTCGGCCCCACCACCGAGCTGGTCACCGAACTCCGAAACCGGGTGATCAATGACCACGGAGGGGACCGAATCGCAGCCTTTTCCGCTTGGATCGACCAACAAATAGCGATGGAGTCCCCCTCACTGCTCCACCTTGTCGAATCGGCAGACAAACTTCAGATCGCGATCTACACCGGTGACCCCGAAGCCGAATACTACGACCCCGATTACGAGCCCAGCGATTCGAATCGGCGCCGAGGGTGGTGGCAACTGGCCCTTTACGCTCCCGATCAATTGCGTCAGCGCGCAGCCTTTGCCCTTTCCGAGATCTTTGTCACATCATCCGCCGACGGCGTGGTTGATGACCGCCACCTTGGACACTCGCATTACTACGACGCACTGAAGAACCACGCCTTCGGATCCTACCAAAACCTACTCAAAGAAGTCTCCATCCATCCCATCATGGGTTACTACCTCTCACACCTGAGAAATCGAAAAGCCATCTACGACGGTGAGGGAAACATCCTCGTCGCACCGGATGAAAACTACGCACGGGAAATCATGCAGTTATTTTCCATCGGTTTGCTGGAGCTCCACCTCGACGGCTCGGCAAAACTTGACCCACACACCGGGCTTCCCATTGCAACCTACGACCAATCCGACATCAAGGAAATGGCCAGAGTCTTCACCGGTTGGAGTTTTTCCATGGCCTATGATGCGGCCACCGATAGCGAGCTGCCAAACGACAGCATCAACCGGAGCAATGGTGGCACTGAGCACCAAACCCGCTGGCTCCACCCAATGAAAGTCATCCCCGATTACCATGATACCGGCAGTAAGTTCATCCTAGGCCAAACGATCAACAGCAACGAGACCAACACCGGAGAGCAAGACCTGGATGCCGTTGTCAGCCTACTCAGCCAGCACCCGAACACCGCCCCCTTCATCAGCCGTCGACTCATCCAACGACTGGTGACATCCAATCCTTCCGCTGGTTACATCCACCGGGTGTCCACCGTTTGGAACAACAGCAGTGGCAACCTCGGAGCCGTCATCAAAGCCATCCTGCTCGACTACGAAGCCCGCTCGCTCCAAGCCGCAGATTCCGCTAGTTTCGGCAAGAAAAAAGAACCGCTCATCCATGCCGTTGCTCTCGCCCGTGCCACAGAAAGCCAGACCAAACTCCCACTCAACGAGCTGGACAACCACGGCTATTCCGACACCCACCTCTTCCCTCCCGGAACGTCCCGTCCGAGAATGAACAGCACCAACGAGACGCTCGGGCAGACCCCGCTCGAGGCCCCCAGCGTGTTCAACTGGTTCCTACCCGATTTCACCCTCACTGGCAACCTCGCCACCAATGGTCTTGTGGCACCGGAATTTCAAATCAGCACCGAAAACATGACCATCGCCAATATCAACGTGAGCTACGATCTCACCTATACAGGAAATGGCATCGGCGGATCCAGACTCCCAAACCAAGCTGACAGTGAAGACCACTACCTCATCCCCGACCGCTCGTTGGAATCTCAAGCAGCCAAAGCCTATCTCGCTATCATGGATGAAAACCAAGACGGCAAAGTGAGCTCCGCTGACAGCAATACCTTCGACAACCCGGAAAAAATTCGTGAAGCCTGCACCGCCCTCACCGACCACCTCGACCTCCTGCTCTGCTCCGGATCACTGAAACATACGTTTGCGGGTTCCAGCGATGCCAACAACCCAAGGGACATCATCATCGAGACCTTGGTCAATTACAGCAAATCCAAAGACGATAACGATAATGATGCCGACCAACTCTACGTGCTCGAACGCCGGATCAAAGTTGCCTCGTATCTCATCGCCACCAGCCCCCAATCGATCATCCAGAAGTAGTCATGAAAAAACATCAGAAAGAACATCTGCAATCCCGGCGCGATTTCCTGAGGCAATCTGCCTGTGCCTCGCTCGGAGTCACCGGATTGGTCAACATGCTGGCCCATATGCGCCTGATGACAGCAGCCATGGCCCAAGGGAGCTCTCCGGCGGGCGGATACAAAGCACTGGTCTGCGTTTTTCTCAATGGTGGCAACGACTCGAACAACATGCTTTTACCCATCGGAGATCCTGCCAGCGACGAACTCCGCTCAGACTACGAAACCGCACGTGGCGTGCTCGCTCTGGACCGAACCAACTGCCACGCCTTAAACATCCCCGCCACCACTAAGGCATTCAAAAAACATTTTGGAGCCAGCATCCCAGCCATGGGCGTCCACCCCGAAGCCCAACCACTTGCCGAACTTTTTAATAATGGGGAGCTCGCCTTTGTCTGCAATGCCGGCACCCTTTCCTACCCCATTGCCACCAGGGAAGAGTATCGCAACGACCTCGTGCCCGTGCCCCCGCAACTCTTCTCCCACTCCGACCAACAAGTGCAATGGCAGTCGTCAATCCCCGACAAACCATTCACCTCCGGCTGGGGCGGCCGCATTGCCGACCTGATCCACGCCTCTTACAATACCGGATCCAAAGTCTCCATGTCCGTTTCGCTCGACGGCATGAATTCCTTTCAAATCGGAACCAGCGGAGCCGTCACCCAGTATGCCGTCACACGCTCAGGCGCATTGAGCTTGCAAGGGTTCGGCACCAACTACGCCAGCGCTTACCTCGACCCCACCAACCCGGCCGCCGGATACAAAACCTCGGACACGGGCCAACGCTTGAAGGCACTCGAACGGGTGATGCAGCTCACCCACGACAACCTGCTCGAAGAAGAATACGCCAAGGTCTACGCCCGAGCTCGGGGAGCCGAAAGCGTGATCACAGCCGCCACCACCGCAGCAGCCGCTACCGGGGTGGATTTTGATGCCAAATTTGCCAGCGCCGATTCACGCCTCGGAGACCAATTAAAAATGGTGGCCCAGCTCATCGCCGGACGAAGCACCCTCGGAAACAACCGCCAAATCTTCTTTGTCCAAGTCGGCGGCTATGACACCCACCAGGTGCACCTCAACTCACATGGCAACCTGATGGCTGAGCTGGCCAACGCCCTGAAAGCCTTCCGTGACACTCTGGCAGATCCAGCCATTGCGGTCTTTGATGATGTCACCACCTTCACCGCTTCCGATTTCAGCCGGACCTTCACCCCGAATGGTGAAGATGCCGCGACCTCCGGCTCCGACCACGCCTGGGGCGGACACTGCATCACCATGGGGGGAAGCGTGAACGGCGGCGACCTCTACGGCCATTTCAATCCTTTGAAAACAGGCAGCAACAGCGGATCTTTCGACTCCAGCAGCTCCCGAGGCCGCTGGATACCGGACACCTCCGTTGACCAATACGCCGCCGTTTTTGCCAATTGGTTGGGTGTCGGCAGCAGCGAACTGGAAACCATCTTTCCCAATCTCCCCCGCTTTGATGACCCGCTGAGCAGCTCCAATGCCAACCTCGGATTTCTCTAACTCGAACAGGCCTCATCATGCGCTCCAGCCATCGCTACCTGATCGCAGCCCTCGCTCTCACCGTGGCCATGCTCTACCTGCTGCCACGCCTGGGCCAGACTCCCGATGCCGGGGGGGGGAATACGCAAGCTCGACCGGATAAGCAGACACCGCGGCCTCAATCTCCGACGAAAAATCAATCGATCACCGAGGTCTATGACCGGGAGCTCATTGACCAACTCCACAGTTCGGACGGAGATGCGTCTTCGAAAATCAACAGCCTACATAAACTCGTCCTCCAATACCAGCAACTCCTGGGGCAAGCTCCGGTCGGAGAAAACGAGGAAATCACCAAAGCTCTATCCGGGAAAAACGTAAAAGGCATTGCCCTCCTACCAGCAAAACACCCGTCGATCAACCGAGAGGGAGAGTTAATCGACCACTGGGGAACCCCCTATTTTTTCCACGCCATCAGCCGGACGGTCATGGAAATTCGCTCAGCAGGCCCCGACCGCAAACTCCACACCTCAGACGACCTGATTCTCCCCTGATCTCAAATCGAAAATGGGACAGCACAAATCCCCCGGGATCACACATTTCCGCTTCCATTGTGATAAAATGCGCCTAGTTTCTCCGCATGATTAAGCCCATTGGCCTGTTCGGCATTTCCCTCCTATCATTGTCCGCCCTTGCCCACCTACCCCTTTCGGCCCAAGAGGTCAACCCACTGGCTCCCTTGCCCGCCGCTCCGGCCGCCAACCAGCAAGACCACCAAATCTACGGCTCCATCGTCAGAATCGAAGCCGCCACCCAGGTCCCCAACTACCGTGAACCATGGAAAGCCGGCCGCTTCAGCGGAGGAATCGGCACCGGGTTCCTGATCGGCCCCAATCGTTTTTTAACCAACGCCCATGTAGTATCCAACGCCCGCCGCCTGCTGATCACCAAACATGGATCCCCACGCAAGCACCCGGCACGCATCGTCCACATCGCCCACGACTGCGATCTCGCCCTGCTTGAGGTCGACGACCCCACTGCCTTTGTCGGACTCCAAACCTTGCAAATCGGAGCCGTGCCAAAACTTGAAAGCCAAGTGCGTGTCATCGGCTATCCCGTTGGAGGCAACCGCATATCCGTCACTCGCGGCGTTGTTTCCCGGATCGATTTTAATGCCTACAGCCACACTCGATCCGATATGCACCTCGTCGTTCAGATCGATGCTGCGATCAACCCGGGCAACTCCGGAGGGCCAGTGCTGCAAAACGGCCACGTCGTCGGTGTCGCCTTTCAAGGACTGCGCTCTGCTGACAACACCGGCTACATGATCCCGACACCTGTCATCCGCCGCTTCCTCAAAGACATCGAAGATGGTCAATATGACCACTATGTCGATCTCGGAATCAGCGAGTTCCCACTGTTCAACCCGGCAATGCGTAAAAAATTCGGGCTCAAACAAAATGACCCCGGGGTGCTGGTCGCCCGCGTCACTCCGGAAGGCCCATGTGACGGAGTGGTCAAAGACAACGACATCCTCACCGCCATCAATGGCAACACCGTGGATGCCGCCGGCAACATCCTCATCGACGGTGAAAAGGTAAACATGAACGAAATCGTCGAGCGGAAATTCTCAGGCGACACCATCAAACTCGACCTGATTCGGGAGGGCAAAGTCGTCCAGACCCAGGTGACGTTGAAACCCTTCCCCCAGGCTCGTATGTACTCGGTCCAATACGGAGTCAAACCGCGCTTTACCACCTTTGCGGGTCTGGTTCTGCAACCCCTCGACCGCAACCTCTACGCAGCCCACAGCTTCAGTAACACCCGCGTGCGTAGGCTTTTTGCCCATTACATTGATGAGGCCATCTTCAAAGAGCGCAAAGACATCGTCATCCTGACCCGCATCCTTGCCGATCCCGTCAACACCCACGTCAGCGGCCACACCGGCACCGCAGTGGAATCGATCAACGGAGAGAAAATCACCTCGCTCCAACAAGCACACGAACTGTTGCATCCTGAAACTCCCCCTGAGTTTTTTGTGATCAAATGCGAAGGGCTCGAGCGCCCCATCGTCATCCCTGGCGACAAAGCGGCCGAAGCCAGCCGACGCACCCAGTCCAATTACGGCATCAACACCAGCCACAAGCTCTAATTATCTCTCCGAACTTTCACTCTTTTGCCCGTTCTTTCCATGAAATTTTTACTCACTGCCCTCACCTGCCTGACCCTCACCGGATACCTATCCGCACAAGACAATACGGACTCAGCGGTATCCAAATCCGTCATCAGGGTCAATGCCACCATCCAATCCTGGAACCCCTCCCAGCCATGGGATAAATCGGCACCAGGTAAACGGCGGGCTCTCGGAGCCCTACTCAGTGGCAACCGCGTGCTCACCACCGCCGAAATGGCTGCGGACGCCTCCTATATCGAACTGGAAAATGCCGACAGCACCCGGACACTTCCAGCCAAAGTCGTGGCCATTGACTACGAAACCAACCTTGCCCTACTCTCGCCCGACAACGGCGACACCGAAGGGTTTTTCCAAGGACTCAGCCCACTCAGTCTGGGGACGCCGGCGAAAATTGGCGATCAGGTCGACGTCTGGCAGTTGGAAGACAATGGCATGCCACTGGTCACCCAAGCCACCATTCAGAGCGTGGATGTGGTCTCCAGTTTTGCCGAAGGGAACTTTTTTCTAACCTATGAAGCCAAAGGCTCGATGCAAAGTGCCTCCAGTAGCTTCACCCTGCCGGTTGTCCGTGACGGCAAACTTCTCGGCCTGCTTTCCAGCTACAATTCCAAAGACCAGATCATCGACATCATGACCCCGGAGATCATTTCGGCCTTTCTCGCTGATGCTGAAGACGGGAAATACATCGGTGTTCCCTCGTTAGGAATCGGAGTAAGCAGCACGGTGGACCCGAATTTCCGTAATTGGCTGAAATTGCCGGACGACGTTGGGGGCCTCTACGTCACCCGCATCAGGAATAAAAGTGCAGCCGAAGCTGCAGGCTTGAAAAAAGGAGACGTGCTGGTCGCCATTAACGAACATGCCATCGGCCGCCGCGGCTACTACAGCCACCCGAACTACGGCCGGGTTTTCTGGAGCCACCTCGTCCGCGGCAGCCACGCCGTGGGAGAAACCATCCAACTCACGGTCTTGCGTGAAGGGAAAGAAAAACAGCTCACCGCCACCCTGACCCGAGCCAGCAAACGTCTCGTACCATCGCTCACCTACGATCAAGCACCTAAATTTCTCGTCAAGGGAGGTTTCATCTTTCAGGAACTATCCGCCACTTACCTGCGCGCCTTTGGCAAAGAATGGCAGAGCTCGGCACCTCTCAACCTCCTCGATGTGCTTTCGTCCCCCGAAGATTATGAAGAAGGACGCAATACGCTGGTCTTCCTGAGCGCCACCATCCCCACCCCCGCAACAACCGGATACGAACGTATCAGCAACCAGATCATCGGCAAAATCAATGGCCAGCCGATCGCCGATATCGCCAGCCTGATCAAAGCCTTCCAACAACCGGGGAAAGACGGCCTCCATACCATTGAATTTGATGACGGCCATCCGAAAACCATCTATCTGGATGCTGCCACATCCGATACCATCGATGCCGAGCTCCTCAAACGTGGCATCCCCAGGCTCTCTCGACAGTAATACCATTTGATCAGTTAAATTGGCTGAATGGCACTGAAGGTTTTCGATTTTAACTAGGCGCAAGGAAGGCGCATAGCGGGCTATGCAACCGACGCGCAACAACGGTAAAATCTAAAAGATTCAGTGCCCCCTTGCCGTTCAGCTTGCTGACTGACTCATCATCTTAAACCCAAACCATTCTGCCAATTTAACTGGGAGAATGGTATCATACCAAGTAGCAAAACAGACGGGACGATTGCCGAGATGAATGAGTTCTTTGGCAAGGCGCGACGAAGGAATGGTGCGGGCACCATGACTAAGGAGAAACAAAGCCAAAGGAGTCATTCATCCGGAACTCTCATGGATCACGCAGTGCTCTTCCAAATACCTCAACAATGATCAATCGTCTCGTCTGTTTTACGGAGTGGTATCATACCCATGTTGAGTTGGTATCAGCTCCGTCTGCTGGTCATTTTTTACTCTGGCTTGCTTTCTTATCGAGCAGCTTGACCAGCTGGTCCACACTCATTGTGTATTCATCGCTGTCCTCGCCGAAGTAGGCCTCACGCTCCGCTCCGTACTTGAGGAAAAGCGCAGCCATCGGCTTGTTGCGTTTGAGCACGGAAGCCCAGAATGTTTTCAACCCACGCTTCTGCGCGACCATCGCCAACTCTCCCAACAAAAACTTGGACATCCCCAGACGTCGCACCTTTTCTCCCACCATGAATGCCACCTCGGCGGACTTGCCGGAAGGGTCCTGATAGAATCGGCCAATCGCCTCGATCTCCTGCCGTTGCCCTTTTTCCTCGAACAGGGCAAAGGCCAGATCCACAGACTGATCCACCGAGCTCAACTTGTAGGCTGCTTCATCACTCATCCGGTCTTTATGATGACCATATCGCATATTCACCGTCTCCTCCGTATGCGAATAGAAAAACTGCTGTAGCGAGCGGGTGTCACTCGGATGGAGGGGTCGGAAAGTAAACTCACGACCTTTGAAACTCACTTTTCGTGATTCAATCGCTTCCGTCCGTTCGGCCACGCCCTTTGGGGTGACATTATAAAACTTCGGTATCCACCCCCACTTGTGGGCGTCTCGCAACAATTTTTCCCGCTGGTCCGGGTGAGCCACCTCCACCATGTTCAGTACCCTCTCCCGGATACTTTTGCCCCGCAGGCGGGCAATCCCGTACTCCGTCACCACGTAGTGCACATCGCCACGGCCGGTATTCACGCCACTGCCCGGTTTGAAACCGGAAACAATTCTCGAGCTCTTGCCGTCGTCAGACATCGAGGTCAACACAATCAATGGCCGCCCCCCCTTACTGCGCGCAGCCCCCCGGATGAAATCCTGAGTGCTCCCCATCCCACCATAAAACCTGTGCCCACGCGAATCCCGAACCACCTGCCCGGTCAAATCCACCTCGTAGGCACCGTGAATCGCCACCATGTGGTCGTTCTTCCCAATCCGGGCCACATCACCGACCCAATCGGAGGGCCGCATTTCAAACATCTCATTCTGATCCGCAAAATCATACAACTTCTGACTGCCGATGAAGTGAGAACAAACCACCTTACCCGCATGGTAACGTTTGCGAGAGTTATCCACGGCACCACACTCGATAAGCTCCCGCATCGGATCGGAAAACAAACCAGTGTGAATCCCCAGATGCCGATGGTTCTTTAAGGCCGCCAATACAATCTGGGGCGTATTCCCCAAGCCTGCCTGAATCGTCGAACCGTCCTCCACCAACTGGGCCGCATACTGGGCTGCAATCAATTGGGCCTCTCTGGGTTTCGCCCAATCCACCGTCGGGAGATCTCGTGTTTCTTCAAGCGTATAGTGGATTCGACGCATGGGGATTCGGGCATCCCCGCCAGTTCTCGGCATGGCCGGGTTGATCTGGGCTACCACCGTGCGTGCAGCCTTCACTGCCGACTTCACCACATCCACACTCACCCCCAAGGACACATAACCATCAGCGTCAGGCGGACTGACTTGAATCAGAGCCACGTCCACTGGTAACAAATGCCCGCCAAACAACGACGGAACATCCGACAACGGGCAAGGCGTGTAATCAGCTCTGCCAGCGGCCACCGCCTTCTGAATCGACGGCGTTAAAAAAAACGTATTCGTCCGCAAGGTATCGTCATATCGTTTGGCGATCCATGGCATCTCACCGATGGTATGAATATGGGTCAACTCCACATCGTGGAACGAGGACACCGAAGCCAACATCGATTCCACCAGTGCAAAAGGAACCGCAGCGCCGGAACCAATGAACACCCGGCTGCCCGGTTTAACAATCGTTGTCCACGCCTCTGGTGTCAGTTGTTTCACACCTGCATACTGCCACAATTCAAGATCGGATGCAAAACACGAATCACCAATCAGCACGCATTCCTTGCTAGCCTGCGTCCAAATACTCCAGCCTGTGAAAAAACTCCCTCATTCCTCTTATATTTTTCCCTTCCACAACGTTTCACCTACCAGCCTCACCGATTGACAAAGCTCGATTCCAACAGCATTCTGCTTTCGTTCACTGCCGACTATCCACACTCTCATGACTCCCGACTCCATTGATGAAATCATGCGCCGCGTCCACCGGCTCGAAATCAAGGCTCGTCGGCTCGCCAGAGAGTCCTTCAGCGGGGAGTATCACTCGTCATTCAAAGGCAGTGGCCTGGACTTTGAAGACTACCGTGAGTATCAACACGGTGATGAAACCCGCTTCATCGATTGGAACGTCACCGCCAGAAAAGACCACCCCTACATCCGAACCTTCAGAGAGGAGCGGGAACTCGCCATGATCCTCGCCGTGGACGTTTCCGCATCCACCCTCTACGGAAGCCAACAACTCAGCAAACGGGAACTCGCGGCCGAACTTGCGGCCGTGCTCGCCTTCAGCGCCAATATCAACGGAGACAAAACCGGGCTCCTGCTCTTCGCCGACGCCCCCCTACTCTACCTGCCTCCAGCGAAAGGAAGCCGCCACATCCTTCGGATGGTCCGCGAAATCTTGGCAGCCGATCCCGAATCCCCGGGAACCGACATCCCAAAGGCTTGCGATTTTCTCCTGCACACCGTCAAACGCCGGGCCCTTGTTTTCCTCATCTCCGATTTCTTCTGCCACGACCTTCAGCGACCACTCGGGGCCCTGGCCAGTAAACATGATACCATCGCCCTGCGAGTCACCGACCCCATGGAGCAACGCCTGCCCAAAGTAGGCAAAGTCACTCTGACCGACCCCGAAACCGGCTGGCAAACCACCGTCAACACCAACAACGCCAACGTGCGCATGGGCTTCGATAAACTCACCCGCAGACATCAGGAGGGCATCACCAACCTGTTCCGAAAAAAAGGCATCGACCACCTCCAACTCAGCACCCACACCGACTACCTCCCCCAACTTCATCAACTGTTCAAAAACCGGACCCGCCGGCGCAACAGCTGACACCCTAACCACCAGCTCAAACTTTTTTGGCCGATTTCCACGACATCACCGAACCGAACGACTTCTTCCCGGAGACTGAAACTCCGTGGTGGCTCATCAGCCTCGTCATCCTTGCCTGCATCATCTTCACGGGCTTACTCATCCAGTTCATTCGTCAAAGAAAACAACACAAACTCAAAGCCACGATGCTGGATCGGGCCAGGGAACAACTGGCAAAGCTCAGAGAAGAGGCTCCAAACCTCCCGCCACACGGCGTGGCCCTTCACCTATCATTGATCCTACGCCGCTATCTGGCAGCAGCCTTTCACGACCCGGCACTCTTTGAAACCAATGAGGAGTTCTCCCTGAGGGACTCCGCACTGGAACAAGTTCACCCGGATTCACGGGAACCGGTGACCCTCTATCTCCACGAGCTCTCCCAAATCAAATACATCCCCGAAAGTCAGGCGGATATCCCCAATCTCATCGATCAAGCCGACCAACTCATCGCCAGCATTGAAATCAACGTCGGCGACCCCGACGATAAACAACGCCAGCAAAACAAACACCGTCACCGCTCAAATCTCTAAGCGACACAAATAGCCAATCACCAAGCATCAACACCTTGCCTTTCACCTTCGCCAACCCGCTGTGGCTCATCGCCCTGCTCCTGCTGATCCCTCTGCTCTTCCTGAGTAGAAGGCCCGGGTCCACATCGTCCGTCACCTACTCTACACTCTCGATCCTCATCGGACTTGGGGAAAAACCCAAACGTTTCCCCGGCTCGATCTCCTTTGCCCTGATGCTGCTCTCTCTGGCCTGCGCCGTGATCGCACTGGCCCGCCCCCAATGGAAACAGGAATTCTCCGACCGCAAAGCCAGCGGTGTGGATATTGTTCTCGCCATCGATATTTCCTATTCCATGGAAATCATCGATTTCAGACTGAACCGCCGCTCGGTCCAACGCATCGATGCCGCCAAGGCCACCGCTGAACAATTCATCCGCCAACGCCCGAATGACCGAATCGGGATCATCGCCTTCTCTGGCCGCCCCTACGTCACCAGCCCGATCACCCTCGAACACGACTGGCTCATCGGCCAACTCCGCGAACTCCAACCCGGACTGGTCAAAGAACAAGGGACCGCCGTCGGCTCCGCCATCGCCGCCGCAAGCACCCGCCTCCAGGAGCGCCCATCCAAAAGCAAGGTCGTCGTCCTCGTCACCGATGGCTCCAATAACTCCGGACAACTCGCTCCACTCGAAGCCGCCAAACATGCGGCCACCCTCGGAGTCAAAATCTACACCATCGCCATCGGCACCGAAGAAGGCCGACTCTACAACGGCCGCCAAGCTTACCCCCAACAAGAATTCGATACCAAAACCTTGGAAGAAATCGCAAAAATCACCAAAGCGGAATACTACCGGGTGCGCGATACCGACAAACTGCGCGAAACCTTCAAAAGCATCGACCAACTTGAAAAAACCGACATCAAACAGCACAGTATGGTCACCACCACCGAACTCTTTCCCCTCTGGACCGCGGCAGCCTTACTCCTCGCCCTGAGTTCCCTGACCATCCAATCCCTCACCCCTCCACCCGCCCCCTGAGACTAACATTTTTTTAATTCCTCATTTATGTCCTTCGTTCATCCAGGTTGGCTAGCCTTACTGCTGGTTCTGCCCTTCATCCTCCTCGGTGCCATTCTCACCGACCGGGGGAGAAGCAGAGCATGGCAACGATTGGTTGCCCCCCGGCTGAGAAGCCAGCTGGTCAAACAAGAGTCCTCACTCAAGCGCTGGCTTTCAATCGGACTGGCCATGTTTGGATCCGCACTGCTGATTCTGGTCATCGCCCGCCCCTACTCGGGCGAAACCATCACCACCGAAGAAATCCGAACCCGCAACATCCTTCTCGCCATTGATACCTCACGCTCCATGCTTGTGCGCGACGGCTCACCAGACCGTATGGCCACAGCCAAGGCCATCGCCCTCGAGCTCCTTGAAGAATTCCCCAACGACCGGGTGGGCGTAATCGCTTTTTCCGGGGCGTCTGTGCTGATGGCACCACTCACGATCGACCACACCGCCGTCCACGAAACCATCAGCCAACTCGATACCGATGTCATCCCGAGCGGAGGATCGAACCTGCCGGCAGCGGTCACTCTCGCGATCGAAACTTTTGAGAAAACCAACCAAAAAGCCAATGCTCTGGTCCTGATCAGTGACGGCGAAGATCACTCCGACCAAACCGACCTGGCGGCAGCCGCCATCCGGGAATCGGAAACGACCGTTTGTGCCATCGGAGTTGGCAGCAAGAACGGAGGTATCATCCCCGACTACCAACGCCCCGATCAAAAGTTCAGGGACATCAGCGGCCAAACGGTTCTCAGTCAACTCAATGATGGGGCTCTCGACACTCTGGCTCGAGCTGGCAAGGGGAGCTACTACCCTGCATCATCCGGCGTAGGAGGAAGCATTGCCTCCACCCTCAAATCATTAAAACAAAACGAGCAACAGGGCCGAACCACAACCATTCCGAACGAAACCTATCAATGGTTCCTCTTTCCCGGGGTTCTCCTTCTGATCCTCTCCATGCTGGTTCGCTCCCGCCTGTTTCGCGCCCCTCCCCGCATGGTAAAGAATACCGCCACACTCGCGCTGCTAAGTGTGCTCTGCCTGACATCTCAAACCTCAGTCCACGCGGCAGCTCTAGAGCGTGGAAAACAAGCGTATGAGCGGCGTGACTACCAAGACGCCCTGAAACTCTTCCAACACGCGCTGAACGAGGTGGACGACGATGACCTTCCAGCCGTTCAGTTTGCGATCGGCAGCTCCGCCTACCGACTCAGAAAATGGGAACAATCCAACAAGGCTTTCTCAATGGCGCTGCTCTCCAACGACCCAGCCCTCCAAGAAAACAGCCACTACAATCTCGCCCAGTCGCTCTTCCGCTCCGGCCTCCAAACCTTGCGCTCCGAACTCGCCGGTGAGATGGGTTTTTTCCAAATTCTCAACAGCATCTTCGGCCAGATGTTCGATTCCGCCCAGGCAACCGACAAAGAACAAAAAACCATCAGCAAGGAAGACCTCAACAAGGTTATCACTTCGTGGGAGGATGCGATCAGCCACTATCAAGCAGCGATCGACCTCAACCCGAAAAACATTCGGGCTAAAAGCAATCAAAAGAACGTGCAACGCCTGCTCGACCTCCTCAAACAAGGGCAGAATGGAACGGAACAAGACCAAGGCGAGGACACATCCTCTGAGCAAAGCCAGGACTCGGGAGATGACCAACAAAAATCAGACCAGCAAGGCGACGGCCAGGGAGATAACCCGGACCAAGACCCCAAAGACCCGTCGGGCAAGGGAAACCAAGACTCACCCGATGACCCCAAAAACAACGACGGCCCTGAAAACAAGAATCCCGAACAACCAGAAAATCAACCCGAGCAAAATCAACTCGAACGCAAAGAAGGTGAAAGTGATGAAGCCTACGCCGCCCGCATCCTGAAAGAAAATGCTGACGCTGAAACCAGACCGGTCCAGCGCCGACTCCTCCACCTTCGTCGTCCAGCCAAAGATTGGTAAACACCGTGACCCACTCCTTGAAACATCTATCCAAACTCATCAGCTCCAGCCTGCTTATCCTAATGCTGCTCGGGGTGCCGAACCTGCACGGAAAGCAGCCCACCGCGTCGTCTTTTACCCCCTACGCTGAAGCTTCCATCAACAGCCGACACCTCGTCCCAGGTGAACAAACCTACCTGAGCGTTCGCCTACATGGAGCCGAGATCGACAACCGACCACTGACGCCCGTCATCCCTGACACCGCCGTCAACTTCGTCCGCTCCGTCTCCTACATCGACAGCCAACGTCAGATTCGAACCTCCTTTCTTTTCCGCCTCACCCCCATCAAACCCGGTAAATACACCATCCCTCGGATTGCCCTGCGATCTGGAGCCGTCACCTACCAAACCCCGACACTCCCATTCACAGTCTATCCCACCGAACACCTCACCCCACTCGATTCAGGGATCGGGAAACATCAAATCCTCGCCGGCTGGTTTGCTGGTAAAAAAACACTCTACGAAGGTGAACGCTGCCCCGTCACCCTGAAAATCTACGTCCCTCAGCAACTGCCGGTCGCGACCAACGGCTGGGGCTTACCCGACCCCGAAAAAAAGAACTGCCTGGCTTGGAGGTTCTCCCTGCCTGACACCCGGAATAACACCCAGGTCACCATCGATGGAATCAGCTACCTAGCCTCATCCTTCGACACCACCCTCAGCGGTATCACCCCCGGAAAAGCTGACTTCGGCCCGGCCCCCATCCGTATCGTCGTCAGGCGATCCATCCTCGACCCCTTGCGAGGCTCGATTCTGGTCAACTTTCCCATCGAGCTCAGCATCCCTTCCATCGAGTTCACCATTCTCCCCCTCCCTGACGGAGCTCCCAAAAGTTTTCGAGGCGCCATCGGTCGCTTCACACTCGCATCCTACTGCTCCCAAACCGAGCTCAGCGAAGACGAGCCCACCGAAATCATCCTCCGGATTCAAGGCCGGGGAAACTTGGAAGCCGTCAAAGCCCCGGAACTGGCCCAGCCGACGTGGAAAATCATCGACAGCTCAAAAGTTACCCGAGGCGAGGAACGCCGGCTCATTCAAGGGACCCTCACCTACCGCCAACTCCTTCGTCCACGCCGCGCCGACAACGGATCACTGCCAAGCACGATCCCCCCACACACTCTCAGCTACTTTGACCCCGACCGCGCAAGCTATCACACCCTGAGAACCGCCCCCATCCCCGTCAGTATCACCCCGACGGCTGGCAACATGCTCAACCAAGCAACCAACAACAAGCGAGCAGAAAAGCTGGGAACACCTCCCGAAGAAATGCGAGGGATTCTTAGTTTTATCGATCGCCCCCGTCACCCGTCAACGGCAGCAGGACTCATGCGCCACTGGCAACTCATCCCTGCCGGACTGCTGACCATCCTCCTCTTGATCCCGGCGTGGAAGCGCATTCGAGCCCACCGGATTCAACACCCGGATACCATCACCAAACAGCAAGCACTGGCAGACCTGGCCTCCACCAACACACGCAGCGAGTTCTTCCGCCTCGCAGGCCATTTCGTTGAACGCTGGCGCCCTTCTCCTACCGAAATGACTCAGCCCAATGCAACAGCCCCCTCAGAGAAACAGATCCAACACATCCTTGAGCAGCGGGACCAACTCTGCTTTCTGCCAAGCCCATCCACAACCGATGACATCTCCCAGGAAGAAAAACACGCAGTGATCAAACACCTCAAGGCATTCAGCAAACTCAGCATCATGCTACTCTCGCTGACAATCGCGCTGAGCTCACAACTCATCGCATCAGAATCCAAAGCCAGAGACGCATGGAAATCCGGAAAATATCAACAGGCCATCACGATCTATCAGGACCTCTATCCAGACCCGAACAACACACCAGCAGATGTGCTGTTTAATATCGGCAACTGCCATCACCGGCTCAACCACCCTGGCCAAGCTTGTCTTGCGTGGAGAAGAGCCCTGATTGCCAGCCCCCGGCACCAGGCTGCCAGACAAAACCTCCGCTATGTCGAACTCGAAAAACAATCCATCGTCCCCCAGTATCGGCCATGGCAGTTCTACCTAACGGCGATGAACCCTTCATCATACATCACCATCACCCATGCATCACTTTGGCTAGCGGCCTTGTCGCTTGCCAGCCTGTTTGCCCTACGCTCACGAATAAAGATCAAGACTCTTTGCATCACCCTACTCGTGATCACCCCCGTCAGCGCGGCTCTGGGATTTTTTGCTACCCGTGCTTACCCTGATGACCGTCGCTTCGCCCAGCCGGAGCAACAAGCATTGGTTCTCCAAGATACCCACCTCTACCGGCAAGCCCACCGGGTGGAAACCCAACCGAGGCAACTCCCCACTGCCTCCTTGCTGCGGGTCGAAGCCCGCCGCGGCCCCTGGCTCCATGTGAGTCTAGCCGATGGCACATCAGGCTGGGTCCAAAGCAAAGACGCTGAAGCGTTACTCCCAAAAATATGACGCATCAAAACGAATCTTCCCGGCTAATATCCCCATCATTAAGCCTGTATATTATCGACCACATTATGAAACCTACGATCCTCTCACTCTCTCTCGTCCTTGGGGGACTCATTCCTCTGGAAGCAGCCCCGAACCCGCAGCCCCATACCGTACCAGCTGTCCAGAGCTGGGATGGTGCTGAAGGTTCCCTCAAACCGAACCTGTCCTCCATTTTCATCAACCCGTCCCAGCAAAAGGCATTAAAGCCGATTGCCGACCTACTTGCATCGGAACTGCCCGGCACCCCCACAGTTCTTGCCAAAACGGACATCACACCGGGTAGCATCGTCCTGACTCTGGACAAGCAAATCAAAGGGAAGGAAAGCTATCAGATCGTCATTGGAAAATACGCCAGCATCTCAGCAGGGACTCCGGCCGGCATCTTCTATGGAACCCGCACCCTGCAGCAGTTACTCCGCAGTGGAACACTCCCCAAAGGAACGATCAAAGACGCCCCCCAATATCCTGTCCGCTCAGTGCTGGTCGATGTCGGCCGAAAATTCATGCCGGTGCCCCAACTCAAAGACTGGATCCGCATCATGGGCTGGATGAAAATCAATGAGTTGCACCTCCACCTCAACGACAACTCATGGGGCCGCTACCCTGGGTACCGACTGGAATCCAAGAAGTTCCCTGGCCTCGCATCCGAAGACGGGCATTACACCTTCAAAGAAATCCGTGAGCTCCAAGATTTCGCCAAACTCCACGGTGTGGTCATCGTTCCGGAAATTGATTCCCCCGGCCACTCACTCGCATTCACCACCTACCGCCCGGAACTCGCGCAAAAGGAAATGAACCGCAACGGCTTCGGACTCGCCTACCTCGATTTGGCTAATCCCGATGCCATTCGCTTCATGGAACAAATCTGGGATGAGGTCTGCCCACTCTTTGATGCCGAGCTCGTCCATATCGGCACCGACGAATACCGGATCGGACTGATCAAAGACAAAAAAGAACGGGAGGAAATGGGCGAACGTTTCCGTAAATACATCAATCACCTCAATAACTACATCACCACCAAACACGGTAAAACCGTCCGGACCTGGTCTGGATACGAACACCTCCCCGGCAAAACCGAGCCCGACACCTCCATCATCATCGATATGTGGGAAACCTCCGATGCAAAAAACAAAGTGGCGGCCGGATACAAAGTGGTCAATTCCTCCCACTTCTATACCTACATCGTGCCCGGGGCCCCATACTACGGCGTCAACAATACCTTCATCTACGATAAGTGGACCCCGATGCAGTTCTCCGGCAAACCCGAAGGGCAACTCAGCCCGGAAGACCCCGGACTGATGGGTGGTAAACTCCACGTTTGGAACGACTACGGTCCTTCCGGATACACCTGGAACGAAATCACCCGCCTGACCATTCCCGCGATGGCAGCCATGGGTGAAAAGCTCTGGGGAACCAAAGGTGCAGCCAATCACAAGGCATTCCAAGAATACGCCAATCCTCTGATCGAAAACATCCCACTCGTCACCCTGACCCAACGGCAAGCGGTAGCAGCCAATGACACCGTCTGGAATCTCGAAAAAGCCAAACTCCTGATTCCGAACACCAACCCGGAACTCAAACTCAAAGCCGATAACCTGGAGTGGCCATGGACAGCCAGTGTCACCCTGACACGTCACAACGATGTCAAAGGAGACGAAATCCTGCTCTCATCCGACCTCGCGGCGTTCTATCTCGACCTGACCCACAAGAGCCACGACAAAAAACAAAAGAAGGACATTACCCGCCGCGGTGTTGCCTGCGTGCGTGCCAACCAGGCATACGGTCACGAGCCCATCACCTCCAATAACCCGGACATCCTCATCTTTGATTACCAGGTGCCACTGGATCAAAAAGTCACACTCACCTTTGTCGGAGAACAAAAACGAACTTCACTCTACGTCGATGGAAAACTCATCCAGAGCATCGGCAAACAAATGGTCTGCCCACTCACCCGGATGGGAGACAAGCTTCCACGGGGGCCTCACGCCACCCTGCATACCATGAGCATTAAAAGCTCGGCCTTGGAAAGCGTGCAAATCGGCACGTGGTCCTCAGGAAAAGTATCAGAACAAGCGAGCAAGGTCAGTCTTGACCTCAGCAAAGCCCTTCGATCCCCTGGCAACTATCAGGTTGTTTTCCAATACACTGGAGGCCTACACCGCATGGACATCGATAAAGTAGAGCTCCTTGAAAACGGCAAGGTCATCCACAGCGATGAACACCCTGGCATCACGGGCGGCAAAAGCTCAGACAACGTTTACAACCTGCCGGTCAAACAACTCAAACCCGGTGCCCGCTACAGCCTGCGCGCCACCATGCACAGTGACGGTGGCACGGACTCCAACGGAACGATCACCCTGCAGCAAATGCCCTGAGAACTCAAAAAACTCGTACATAAAAAAGCCACGGTGGCTCATCGCTACCGTGGCTTTTTTTGTTATGTCTCCAATCCGATCTTTTTACGAGCCCTTCGCGGCCTCGGCTTCGGCAACCATTTCTTTGATCGCCTTTTCCATCTCTTCACCGCGTAGCCCCTTGTGCTTGATCACACCATTGTGGTCGATCAGATACAAGGTCGGCCATCCGCGGACACCCCACTTGGTGGAAATTTTCCCGTAGGATTGTTCATTCGTAAAATTGCGCCAGGTCGTTGTTCCGTCCTTCACCAACTGCTTGAGTTTTTCCTTACTGTCGCTATTGACTCCGACAATGGCAAAAGGGCGTCCCTTCAACTCCTTCACGAGCGACCGCTCGTGAGGAAGCATGGCTTTGCACGGGCCTCACCAAATACCCCAAAAATCAAGCAACACAACTTGCCCCTTGTAATCACTGAGCTTGAACTCCTTGTCATCCTGATCCTTGCCCACGATATCCGGAGCCTTGCACCCGACAGACAAATTCTCAGCAACAAAAATTTCGCCCTTCACCTGCTCAAACAATCGTGGGTTGCTCTCAGCCAGCCCCGGTGTTTGTTGCAGTTTCTTCATCACTTCCAAACCTTCTTTTTTGGTGGCCTCCTGTCGTCCCAACTTCGAGCCGAGATAATACATCGCGCCCTGCCTGACTTTCTCGCTGCCAGCTTTATCAGCAATCAAACGCAACTCCTTGATACCATGCTCACCCCATGAGCGGCCATAGTTCTGAGCCAACGACCCAAGCACCTTGCTGTCCTTGTAATGCGTCAGTAACAACTCCAAGATCTCTTGGCTTTGCTGGGGACGGGCACGCCGAACACTCCATGCCAAACCATCTTCCACGCCCTCAGCCTTGGGGTCTTGTTTAACCAAAGCGAGAATCTGACCCACCGAGGCCTTGGAATCCGGGCGCTCCTTAAAAAGCTCATTCCGCTTGTCCCGGTCCTTCACCTTGCGAAGCTCCGCATAAAAGGCCTTCACCTCCTTGTCGAAGGCCGAAGTAATAGCCTCGATCTGCTTTTTTGCGCTCTCCTTGGAAGGCTCCGCCTGCGCAGCTGGAACCAATGGCGTCGCAGGCACCGACTCCTGAGCCTGCAGCAGAGCCGCAGAGCCACAAATCAATGCCACCGTCGTAGTAATGGTAGTCAATTTCATACAGTAAGTGTAATATTCAGTAGAAAAGCGTATTCTTAACTTATTTTTGTGCTGAATTAACCAGAGCGGTGCAAATTTAATTGTGTAATCAACGCCATCCATAACGTAGAATAAGTAATGCTTGCTGCTTTTCAGCTCTACGGTCTCGACCATCTGGGAACCTTGTTCTTCCTCACCGGAGTGACTTGGCTCTTGATCCGACTCTGCCGAAAATCCCCACCTCGCCCGGGAGCCAAGCTGGGCATCTCTTTGCTCGCCTTTCTCTGCTTCGCATCCTATCCCATCAATCAGGCAGCCGTCGCCTCCATCGGAGTCTCACGCGATCTCGGACAACTTCTCCCCCTTCACCTCTGTGACATCACCGCTTTCATCTGCGGCTTTGCACTGGTTACCCGCCGTCCACTACTCTGCGAACTCGCTTACTTCTGGGGTCTGGCCGGCACCCTCCAGGGAGTGCTCACCCCTGACCTTTCCCACGAGTTTCCCAACCCGGCCTACATCTCGTTTTTCCTCCAACACGGAGCCATCGTCATCACAGCCATTCTCCTGCCCCTGGGACTGGGATGGAGCCCCCGCAAACACGCTGCCCGCAACACCTACCTCTGGCTGCTCGCCTACGCTGCCGCCATTTATCCGATCAACCTGCTACTCCATACCAATTTCGGATTTGTCATTGCAAAACCCAGCGGAGCCAGCCTACTCGACGTCTTGGGAGACTGGCCATGGTATATCCTCTGGACCTTACTGATTGCCTCCGGAATTTTCTACCTACTCGAACTCCCCTTCAAACTCCGGCGCCATCAAGGAGGACACAATTAAGGCGTGCTATCCGCCTCGGGAACCGTTTAGAATTTGCGCAGTTGACGCCCAACCGATCCTGGGCGAAATCTCCAGCGCAAAGCTTTCTACCTTTCTCCATAACCCTACGCCCACCTTTTCCATACCATGAGCGATTCTTCGTCAAAACCATCCACGCCCAAAAAACGTAAACGCGTCAACGTCCGCCGCCCCGACGTCATGACCTTGGTGCAAAATGAAGTAGAACAACACTACCGCTCATCCATCGTCGAAAAAATCCTTGGCCAAGGCGGAGAACTCACCATCGGAAATACCACCATCCGACTCGCTAAAAAATTCGGGTTCTGCTACGGCGTCGAACGCGCCATCGACCTCGCCTATGCCACCCGCAAGGTCTTCCCTGATCAACGCATCTTTCTCATCGGAGAAATCATCCACAACCCGGAAGTCAACAAACAACTCCGCGACATGGGGATCGTCTCTCTTCCCTGGAAACGCATGGGTGAAGAATACAACGACCTCAATGAAGAAGATGTCGTCATCGTCCCCGCATTCGGAGCCCCAACATCCTTCATGGACCGACTGGCCGAAATCGGATGCCACGTCATCGACACAACCTGCGGGGACGTCATGAAAGTCTGGCGCCGCGTCCGCGACTACGCAAAAAAACAAGTCACCTCCATCATCCACGGCAAAGCAGACCACGAGGAAACCAGAGCAACAGCCTCACGCGCGCTCGGATCCGATAACAACGGCCATTACCTCATCATCCTCACCACCAAAGACGCAGACGAAGTCTGCGACTACATCCGGGGAAATGGCGACCGTCAGGCATTTCTCGACAAATTCGCCGACGCCTACTCGCCAGGATTCGACCCGGATATCCACTTAAGTCAGGTCGGGGTCGCCAACCAAACCACCATGCTGCAAAGCGAAACCGAAGACCTACAGCAACGCATTCGACAAGCCGTCATCGACCGCGACGGGCACCAAGAAAACTACCACGTTTTCGACACCATCTGCGGGGCTACTCAGGAACGTCAAAATGCCCTCTTCGGCATGCTCGATAGCAAGGACAAGCCCCCGATGGACCTCCTCCTCGTCGTCGGTGGATACAACAGCTCCAACACCACACACCTCGCAGAAATAGGGCAGGAAAACCTACCCACATTTTTCATCCGCAACGCCAAGTGCATGGAATCATTGGAGCACATCCTTCACTACGACCTAGAACACAAAGCCGAGGTCAAAAGCGATTACCCCGACTTCCTACTCAAAGACAAACCCGTTATTATCGGAGTCACCGCCGGAGCATCCTGCCCGAACAACCTGATCGAGTCCACCATCGTCAGGACACTCGAAATGCGAGGCGTCAAACTCTAGACGACTCAACACTGAGCCGGGTAGAAAAACTCAACAGGGGCCTATCTACGCGTGTAATCTGAGGAGGTTCTGCAAAACTCTCATTTTTTAGCGAACGTCAAACTCCTCGGCAGCGATAAGAACGAAAAATCAACAAATTAAAAATACAAACGCCAGAGACCACAAGCTGTCGCAAAGTTGATGATACTTAAAATGCTGATGTGTCGCTTCACGGTGAAATGAATAGATTTCCTTTTGATAAACAGAAACAAAAGCTGGCCGGTCAGCTGTTGGGGATCGGGTGTAGCGATTCGTTTTACCTTTTTTTTATTCTAAGCCTTTAAGACGAAGAAGCTCTCTGACATCACAACGTAAACAATCTAAACCACGCCGCCATCAACCCGATAAAATAAGTCATACTGCGACTTGTTCGAAGCTCTTCAATTGAGTCTGGCTATAGCCTATTCCGACGGACGCTTGACGTTCTTTACACTGGCCTCTTTAAAGTGGATCATCTCAGCACTTGTTCCATAACGAAGGATTGCGGTCGAATACAGAGCTTTGTTTTTTAGGTCGATGATGAGGCTGGTGAAATCGGGCTTTTTCGGTTCATGCCAGTTCACCATATACAAGTCATCTCCGATGCTCCTTGATTGATACGGTATGCCTTCTCCCTTATTCCCTTTTCGTGGACCAACGACCCATTCGTATCTCACTTTGCCTTCGTTGAAAGCGATTTCGAGACCGCTCCCATCTTCGTAGAAGTATTGAAAACTGATACCATCCATTAGGTGTTCTGAGTCGAGATACTGCTGCACATGGTTCGGCACGGCTTTCTTTTTAGGCGTATCTTCACCCGATAGCGGCTGGGCAACTGCACCGAATATCGCAAAAATGACTACGGTAGGGATTCTGATTTTTAGTTTCATGTGGTTTCTTTCTGGTTATTTATCGAACGTAAAGCTCAACCGCCCCCGAGTCAACGGTCATAGGCTGAGCAAGATTGTTTCGTGTAAACCCGAACTGGTGTCGAGCGAGGTTAGCGGTCGGATGCAGCGACTTGTGATGCCCAATTTTTAATCGTGTTGGGATATCCTCTCAACATGAATGTGTAACCATATCACGAACGAAGTATCTTCTCGATCGTCTTACCCTGAGCCAGCTCATCGACGAGCTTATCCAAATATCGAATCTTACGCATTAGAGGATCCTCTACATCTTCAATCCTCACTCCACATACTACACCCTGAATAAGATTACAATTCGGGTTCATGCATGGTGCTTCAGAAAAAAGGTCGCAAAGTCACTCAGCTGTTCAATGCGCTCTTCTAAACCATCTTGGTCATAGCCAGTGAGCCATAAAATACATTGATCGACCTCGTCTTTCGATCGACCTTTTTTCTCCGCCTTCTTGACATACATTGGGTATACTTTAGCAAACGGCATTGAAAATATTGGATGTGTCGACATGATTCTTCTCCTATAGGGGTGCTATATTGTTTCGATCTACAAATTTTTTATTGGCTAACGTAAAGCACACCGGCAGTGATCAGGCGCCAACATACGAATTAAAGATACAATGTCGTAACCGGGTTACCGTCGCAAACTCGACAGCTACTAGCTGTCGGGGGCTGTGACTTGTTCGGTCTGATTTTTTATTGTCATTGGCTTTGGAAAAACCACTAAAATTAAAATCAAAAAAGCTAAGAAACCAGCAGGATAAACGAATATTCCAGGATGCCACTTTTCAATGCTATCGATTCGTTCATTTAGAATCCCAACTACTCCGTCACACAATTCGAATAATGCGATAGCAGAAGTAATCGCAGTAATTAAAAGGACAATATTCTCACTGCTCTTTGAATAGTGAATACCTCTAGTTGACCTATAATACATCAAACGTGATATAAAGATGAACAATATTGCGATGCCGTATATCATTTTTTTATTACCGAACGTCTTAGTGGAGGTAGCCGCGGACTCAAGCCTTGATCGACCAGAAGCTCGACCGGAGGGAGCGAACAAGGATCAGCTATGGCCGCGCTTACCTCCCACGACTTGTTCTGCATTTAGTTACTTTCGGAATCAGCTTCGATTGGCGATCCTCGCTTTGCATATCTCGCCCGCTCTAGCTCCATAGCATGAAACAGAGCGGGATTGGTGGCCTTGATTCGTATCCGCTCGGCTTGGGAAAGGTCTCGGTAGCGAAACCGCAAATTGAGGCTGAAGGGTAAATGTTCCAGCTCCTCTTTATGAAGCTTCGAAATGATCTCGGCCAGTCGCTCGTCTGGCATTAGGTTTGCCAGCTTCGCTCCGACAACCCAGGATTCCTCACCAGCAGCACCATCAAAATTGCCGTTCGCATAGAACCATATGAGGAGTTTCCAGGACTTCACTTGCCGGGACTTATTGTGTTCGTCTAAGCAGTTCTTCATGACTTTAGTGAAATCAATCCCAAGCGGCTTTGCGGCCGAGACAATGTCACCATCCTCAACTGCTCGCAGAAAATCAGCCTTTTGATCTGCTTGCAGAGATGAAATCATGAGGGTGACGATTAATACGGTTGTGAGTGAATTCATATTTTGCAGACGTAAAGCACACCGGCCATGATGTAATGGTCGATAGCCTGATTAAAGTTTCAATGTTCTATAGTAGTAGTAAAACCTGGCTGGTCAGCTACTAATGGTCGGGAGCTACGACTTGTCAGCTCAATTTTTGATTCCTTGTGAATCAGTGCCTTCATCGGAAGCAATACGGTTCTCGAGGGAATCGTAGCCTGCTATCCAATTCAAGATGGACTGAATTGGTCGAACCGAAAACCAAGAACATGTCAACGCATATAGGAAAAATAGACTTAAAAATAATGAAAATACAGCAATATTCTCCTGATTAAAAATCAAACTCAATATAAAACCAAGAATGCTGAAACCGCTTAACAGGCTGCTTGCAATGATTTTGGCCCCAGCTTTCACTTCCTCCAATGATGTAGTGCTCATATTTTTTAAGCTAACGTAAAGTTCACCGGCAGCGAGCATGCGCCGATATACGAATTATAGATACAATGCCGTAAAAGGGTTACCTGTCGCAAACTCGACAGCTACTAGCTGTCGGGTGCTGCGACTTGTTCTGCCGATTAGTTCCCCCCGCTTTTCTGGTTGCTTTCAAGAGCGACTCGGAATCAACCTTTCTTGCTCTCAATTTATGAAGCGTGACACCCGAATTCGTGTGCCTTCCAAGGAAAGCCGATAAATAACCTGAGCAATCAAACTTATGGTTTCAACCTTCGAGCCGATTCGGAATTATCAACCTTTCTGGAAGTGCTGAGTTTTTTTTGCAGAACGTAAAGTTCACCGGCAGCGATCAGGCGTCGATATGCGAATTAAAGATACAATGTCGTAATAAGGTTACCGTCGCAAACTCGACAGCTACTAGCTGTCGGGTGCTGCGACTTGTTAGCCCAATTTTTTAGTTCTCTTGGGGAATCCAGCCTTCCTTATGGTAGTAGAGAAAATCATGCTCGTCAGGGCAACGCCCCCAAAAATAATTACGGTCTGGATGACTAGTAGTCCCACCCCAAAAGGCTGGATTCAACTCCTTTTTACAGGTGGGGCAATTCAAATCAAGTGGAGCGACGGTATCTTGAGCTTCCCAATATGAACGGTAATACTGAATCTTCTTAGCAAGCTCAACAGGTTCACCACGGAGTCTTCGATTCACAGCATACAAAACGATACTCGATAAATCATCTCGATGGTAAATCCCCTGTCGTATTAAATACAACCTAACCTCAGAATCAGTGCGATTAAGGTCACCATTACGAAGGCTCAGTCCCATACCGAAGTGGTCAATCATATCATCCCCATTATCAGACTCTTTGATTATCTTCTTCGTCTCATCGGGCATTTGATCAATTATCACAGAAATTAGCTCTTCAAATTCTTGAGGCAGTAAATCCCCTTGTTTGAGGGTAGACGGTTGAACTAAATCCTGAATTGATCCTTCCTGATTCGTGCGGTCTTTGCAGGACAAAAGACAGCAGATGGCGATCAGATATGCGATTCTCATTTTTTGGCTAACGTAAAGTTCACCCGTGGCGATGAAACCGTGGATGAAAAGATTAAAGTTTCAATTTTGATTAACAGTCACAAAACCTGACACCGTAGCTACTAGCCATCGGGTGCAACGTCTTGTTAGGCCTGTTTATTTCTAGAACG
>NZ_JACBAZ010000018.1 GCF_013391475.1 Oceaniferula marina
TGGGTGAGAGGGGTATAGATCTTACATTTGATATTTATTCGCCATGCACCGAAGACGAATAAACTGGCAGAACAAGTCGTTGCACCCGACGGCTAGTAGCTACCTAGCCAGATTTTGCTACTGTTCTTGAAGCATTGAAATTTTAATCTTTTCATCAGAGGGTACATCGCCGCGGGTGAACTTTACGTTCTGCAAAAAAACTAAGCACTTCCAGAAAGGTTGATTATTCCGAATCGGCTCGAAGGATGAAACCATAAGTTTGTTCACTCAGTGAAATCATCGGCTTTCCTTGCAAGGCACACGAATTCGGGTGTCACGTTTCATAAATTGAGAGCAAGAAAGGTTGATTCCGAGTCGCACTTGAAAGCAACCCGAAAGGCTGGGAAAACAAATCGGCAGAACAAGTCGCAGCACCCGACAGCTAGTAGTTGACTGGCCAGGTTTTTCGGCTGGTTTACAGAATTGAAACTTATAATCTTTGCGCAACTGGTACATCGCTGCCGGTGTGCTTTACGTTCGGTAAAAAATGACTCCATCAACAACCAAGCTCATATTGTATCCTACTATTATTGCTGTGATCGGAGCCGTGAGTATTGTGGTAACGACATTAGATTCCTTGACTTTTAGTGAATGGGTTTATGCATTGTTAAGTGTCATAGTTATACATTTGTTAATCTGGATTCCAGCAATCACGGCCTTCAGAAGGAATCCCGAGTTGTCAGCATTAATTTGGACGATATTCTCACCTTTAATAGGTATGGTTTTGCTTTGCGTATTGAATACTTTGATCCACATAGGGGAACCTTACAGTTCAGATGTAGGTTATTTTGCTTTGATGCTTCAGGTGATACCGTTTGGAATGTTTTGCCTGGTTTTCTCATGGGGGATTCCTTGGTTTACTAGTCTAGCTTGTTCCATAACCATAAGGCGATTACTGCGAGTTAGTTAAATAAAAAACCGAACAAGACGTTGCACCCGATGGCTAGTAGCTGCCGTGTCAGGTTTTGTGACTGTTAATCAGAATTAAACATTAACCGTTTATCCGAGATTCATCGCCACGGGTGAACTTTACGTTATGCAAAAAATTATGTGGCCCTTCCTTAAAAAAATTAAAAGTTATCCCAAGAACCTCAATTGCAAATATTGTGGAGAATTGAATCTTATAGATGAAGCTCACTCATTTTCGTTTGGAGATTCAGAGCTTATTAATGAATTCCGCATCTTGCAATACGAGGGAGGGCGTGATGATGAAGACATAAAGATTTGTTTTCACCCTCCTAAAAAAGGTAGAGTAGATCAAGTTGCTTGGACGAGTGTTATTGATTCAACAGTTGAATACGTTCTTCAAAGTTTTGACTGTCTGCTTGATACGTGTTACGAGCGGATTTATGAGATGAGATCTCATGCAGGAGAGATTGAATCAACTCGAGGTAAGTTAAGTGACAGGATTTCTTTATCGCTCATTCGAGTATATCATGACAAAAGATTCGACCTGCTGTGTTGTATTGCATGTGAAGAATACAGGTGTGAGGATGTAGATATATGCTTTGATAAGAATAAAAATCTCCTAAGCTTCACAGGTATATGATTTATTGAATAAGCATAACAAGTCGCAGCACCCGACAGCTAGTAGCTGTCGAGTTTGCGACAGGTAACCTTTTTACGACATTGTATCTTTAATTCGTATGTCGGCGCCTGATCGCTGCCGGTGTGCTTTACGTTCTGCAAAAAAAAACTCAGCACTTCCAGAAATGTTGATTATTCCGAATCGGCTCGAAGGATGAAACCATAAGTTTGATTACTCAGGCTATTCATCGGTTATCCTCGCAAGGCACACGAATTAGGGTGTCACGTTCCATAAGTTGTGAGCAAGAAAGATGGAATTCCTATTCGCACTTGAAAGCAACGAGAAAAGCGGGGGAAACTAATCGGCAGAACAAGTCGCAGCACCCGACCGCTAGTAGCTGACCGGCCAGGTTTTTCGCCTGTTTTTCATAATTGAAACTTTAATCTTTGCGCATCTGGTACATCGCGGCCGGTGTGCTTTACGTTCGGCAAAAAATAGGCAGCGCGTTCAAAATACTTTGGCTTGATCTGTTTTCAGAATTGGAACGTCGGTGATTGTTTCATCGGAAATTGACTTTCCCAGTTCCGTCCTCGAAAGAATCCGCCAGACAAATGAGTTCCGAATCGCTCACGATGGCTTGGGTTGATTATTCCGAATCGGCAAATTCATTGAAATCACAAAACTGGCCGAACAAGGCGTTGCACCCGACAGCTAGTAGCTACCGGGCCAAATTTTTCAGCCGTTAATAAGAATTGAACCTTTAATCTTTGTTCATCTGGTACATCGCTGCCGGTGAACTTTACGTTATGCGAAAAAATAGGCAGATTATTCAAATGGTTGATTATTCCGAATCGGCTCGAAAGATGAAACCATAAGTTTGTTCACTCAGTGGATTCATCGGTTTTCCTTGCAAGACTAAGTAAATATTCTGATCAGCGGTCAGCAAAATCTGTATTCCTAATCGCTCTTGAAAGTAACCAGAAAGACGGGGGAAACTAATTGCATAACAAGTCGCTGCACCCGACCACTAGTAGCCGCCGTGCCAGGTTTTGTTTCTGTTCCTCAAAAGGAAATCTATTAATTCGTTCATCTACCATTTCATCGTGGCGGGTGAGCTTTACGTTCTGCAAAAAATAATGAGATCAATAATCATCGTAATTTTGGCGATATTCATGTTTGCCATTCAGGGAACACACGGTTCTGAGGAAATCCGAATTCTGAAAGCCGACGAAAAGGGAGTTGTATCGTTGGCTAACGTCTCAGATCATATAAAGGCTCTGATTGCACAAATCCGTAAGACTGACATGAATCCTTGGTTGTTGTCGGAGGATAAGAATGCTCCTTGGATAATCACACAAGTGACTATCATTTCAGACGACTTGCTTATCGTGAAGCTGTGCGATGGCAATGGTTTAGAATCCGTCATATTTGATCGGAATCACGAGAAAGAATGGGTTATAATAAGACGACATCCTGTCGGTGATTGGAAGCCCAGAAGTAAACGAAGAGGTGATCGTTTGACGAATCTAGCCTTTACAAAAAATAAAGCAGAACAAGACGCTGCACCTAACCCCTAGTAGCTACCGAGTTTGGTTTTGCTACTGTTTATCAGAATTAAAACTTTTAAATCGCCTGTCTGCCCTTTCATCGGGGTAGGTGAGCTTTACGTTAGACAAAAAATACAATGAAAGACAATACAGAGACACCAATATTCCTTTCCGATGGAAATGATCCGGAAATGTCACAGGCCTCCTTAAAAGCACAATCGACCATTAAAATTTTATGGAGAGAGCTTTCTTGGGAAAGGCGGCGAATTATTCCAGCTCTTGATATGGCGTGCATAAAAGCATGTTTTTCCGATGAAGAGGGCGGTCAGGTTGAACATATGTGGATTGATGAAGTTGATTTTGATGGTGTCTCTTACAGAGGTGTGTTGCTTAATACACCGAATTGGCTGACATCTGTTCAGGCTGGGGATGAAGTATGTGTCGATCCCAAATACATATCGGATTGGATGTATGCAATTGATGGTAAGGTTTATGGTGCCTATACGGTTAATTTGATACGGAGCCGAATGTCTAGGCAGGAGCGTTCAGCTCATGATGAAGCTTGGGGATATGATTTCGGATTACCTAATCAGATATCCTTATTTGATGGGCATTCGACATCAAAACCATCTGATGGATTTCTAAGGAGGTTTAGAAGAAGCGCCCCGGATACGAATAGTGATAGTGAAGAGTATCCTGAACATCCTATGAGTATTAACATGACAGAAAGTTACGCTTCAGGAGTCAGTGAAGATCCTTCCATGATTAATAATCAAGGGTTACATGGATGGACGTTCCTACATATAGAGGCGGCAGCAGGCAATTTAGCACAAGTAGAAGTTCTGTTGAATCATGATGCTGATAAGACAATTAGATCTGAGCATGGACACTTGGCTGTGGATTTGGCGAGATATTTTAAATGGGATAAAGTCGTAGCTCTGCTCGAATAAAAACAAGTCTAACAAGTCGCAGCACCCGACCGCTAGTAGCTAACTGGCCAGGTTTTTCGGCTGGTTTACAGGATTGAAACTTATAAATTTGAGCAACTGGCACATCGCGGCCGGTGTGCTTTACGTTAGCCAAAAAATGAAAAAAGTTGAGCATATGAACGCTGTGTGTTGTGAAAAATGCGGTAAGCTTGAGCCTGTAAGGCCGAAGCTCATAGCAACACACGTCATACTAAATGCTAGCTCTTGGCAGTTTCCAGAATTACGGATGAGCCATCAGGTCGTTGATGAAGAGAAATTTCTCTCTTCACCGTACGTCCAGGACAGGAATTTTGTCTCCGCTCTCTTTTGTGATGATTGTGGTTTGGGGTTTATTCCAGAATCAGAGCTAGAAGAAATGGGAATAGCTCATGCTACATCTAGGTAAGTAGAATAAGAAAATTTTCTCAGAGATAGACTGAAAATCCCGTCTAGGCTAACAAGTCGCAGCACCCGACGGCTAGTAGCTGACTGGCCAGGGTTTGGTCGCTGTTTTCAAGAATCGAAACTTTAACTTTAGCATCAGCGGTTACATCGCCGCCGGTGTGCTTTACGTTAGCTAAAAAATGAATACAAATCCATACGATCCACCAGCTTCAGAATCGAAAGCCTCCAGTTCTATTGGCACTTCAAGCACGAGTTCTCTGATTGTAAATTTCTTCAAATGGGCTCAATGGAGTTTGCTATCCTTCTTTGTGTTGCTGGTGTTAATGTTTTCATATAAGATTGACCCCGAAAAGAATCACTGGGCCTTGAATATCACAGGAATAGCAATTCTGATAATATTTATTCCCTTATCTCTTTCGGTTGGCCTCATCCTCCTTAAGAGGATCGCGAACCCTTGGCTTAACGTAATTATTTATGGTTTTGGACTATTTATTACGTTTGTTTTCATATCGTGCGGATTCTTTGCTGTTCTGAGTGGAGACTTTACAGTGTTACTTACGAGTTTTATATGCCTTCTTTTATACTGTCCGCTAATCAACAATAAGCTAACAAGTCGCAGCACCCGACCGTTAGTAGCTGACTAGCCAGGTTTTTCGGGCTGTTCTACAGAATTGAAACTTTAATCCGCCCATCGACCATTCCATCACGGCCGGTGTGCTTTACGTTAGCCAAAAAATTATGCGGAATCCTGAGTTACAAAGTTTGTGCGGCTGTGACATCTGCGGTCTAAAAGTTGCACAGAATCGATCAGATGCTGAAGTTCTCTTAGTTAATGGCCTCAATGAAATTATCGCGATCCGCCTATACAATGAAGACAAGTCTCCCATATTGTTTGAAGTTGGTGAGCTAGATCTAAGGCTGATAACCGAAGAAGACCGATCTTGGGTGACTCTAGGTGAGTTTGAATATTACCATGAAGATTCTGATGGGTGGATTCATTTTGAGGGTGACTCTGGTCTGTTTTCATTTCTTTGTTCACATGTTCAGATTACAAAATATCGGGCTAACAAGTCGCAGCACCCGACCGCTAGCAGCTGACTGGCCAGGTTTTTTGGCTGGTTTACAGGATTGAAAGTTATAAATTGATGCATCTGGCACATCGCGGCCGGTGTGCTTTACGTTCGGCAAAATAATAATGAAGACATCAATCATCACTCTTGTTTCGATGTTTCTGATGGTCGCCACCTTAATCGGAGGATTGCCAAAAATCGAGAAGCTCAAGACTTCTGACGAATTAGTCGTCACGGTCACCTACACAGAGCCTGCTATTTCTAGTTGTATCTATTCTTTTTCAGGGAAGCAGGTAGTTATCAAGGATCGTGGAAAGCAACTCGGGCGTTTAGTCCTCACCGAGGATGATATTGTGAAAGTTGATACATACTTGGATACAGTTCACAGAGGTAAAAAAGCCTCTCGAAGTGATCTTGGTGGCCCCATTTATAGTATAACTCATCTTAAATCGGGCAGGAAGGTTGGAACGTGGTCATACAGTATCCGAGAACCTCGTAAATCATCGAAGCCATCTTTATCCTTGTTTGCTCTGAAGAAACGGCTTGAAAACAAATAAGCCGAACAAGTCGCAGCACCCGACAGCTAGTAGCTGTCGAGGTTGCGACAGGTAACCTTTTTACGACATTGTATCTTTAATTCGTATGTCGGCGCCTGATCGCTGCCGGTGTGCTTTACGTTATGCAAAAAATGAAAATGTCGTTCGTAACTGAGGCTGCTTGGGATCAGGCATGGGAAAAATATTCTTCAATCGAATTCGAGGATGACGTCCTCGCCATTGAACAAGAAGAACAGGCTGAGATAGAAGAATTGATAGCAAGCATTGTTAAGGACAAATACTCACTCGGCTTTGATTGGATTGTTGATCACTTCAACACTCCTAGATATATTTTCACTGTTACTCTGCAGAATTCAAAATTGTTTCGCCGCAAAGTCGTCGAAGCGATCATCAATACTGTTACAACGTTCAATGATAAGTGGGTACTTAATCTTGTGCTAATCGACGCTATACATGGGGATGCTTGGGACTCAACCGATCAGGTAGCCAGTTTGCTCATTGCCCAAGATGAAGGCTTCATCCTGCGTCACTCTTACTACGGAAATATGGGGAGAAATCTCACCAAATGGATCGACAAAACTATAGAAGCATAACAAGTCGCAGCACCCGACAGCTAGTAGCTGTCGGGCTAGGATTTTGCTTCTTTGGAATAGAGATTGAAACTTTAAACTTTGCGTAACTGGTACATCGCTGCCGGTGTGCTTTACGTTAGCTAAAAAATGTCGCAGCAATCATCGGTTTCGACTTTCACGCTGCTGGCGTGTCTGTCTGCACTAATCATGATACTTGGTATAGTCATAGCATGGAAATCCTATGAGCCGGCTCCAGGTATTGGCGTAGATTTTGGAATTCTCAATGCTCCCTTATGGGGTATGATTATTGGTTTCCCAATAATTGTAGTGTTTTCGATCATTGCTATGATTCGTAAGGAGCCATACTCAATCTACACATTATTTCTAGTGGTTCCTATAGTTCTTGTTGCTCGGTATGTGTTTTTGCCGTTCTAATTCTCAGTAATATAGCAGCAAAATATATGAAATAAATATTGAGCTAACAAGTCGCAGCACCCGACAGCTAGTAGCTGTCGAGTTTGCGACGGCAAACCTTTTTACGACATTGTATCTTTAATTCGTATGTCGGCGCCTGATCGCTGCCGGTGTGCTTTACGTTCGGCAAAAATAGCATGAAGAAGCGCGTATCCATAGTTATTGGTGTTCTATTATTCGTAGTGCTAGGCATCACCATATACAATCAGAATCTTAAGGCTAAGGCGACAGATCGTGAGGCTACCATTGTTAGCATTTATTATCTGGCCATATGTTCTTTAGATGAAGACTCGGCATCTAGACCCCAAAATATTGAAGAATTGTTGGTCCATTACGGCGGTTCAGATTCTGTTTTGCTGGAACCTTTTGAAGATGGGCTAAGCTTTGAGCTTACTGAGACTGGTTTTATATTGGCTGAACCTAAAGCCCAACGTATATCATTGTTTAAGCGTGATCGTATTGTGGCTGATGAACGTAAGTGGCCGCATTGGAAAGCTTCAGGGGAATACGCTAGAAAGCATGGCGTTAAGCCCCCTCAGAAGGATATAGAATAACAAGGCCGAACAAGTCGTTGCACCCGACCGCTAGTAGCTGCCGGGCCAGGTTTTTTGGCGGTTCTACAAAATTGAAACTTTAATCGTTTATCGACTCTTTCATCGCGGCCGGTGAACTTTACGTTCGGCAATAATAAGAAATCTCTCGGGAGCGATATGCGATACATTCTAAGATTAGCGGTTGTCGGCCTGTGTTGCTTAGTTGCGTCTCAGTGTAGAACGAGTACGAAAACGTCTGAAACCGCTGATGGTTTTG
>NZ_JACBAZ010000019.1 GCF_013391475.1 Oceaniferula marina
CCTCCGGGTTGGGACGGTGATCTGATATTTCGACACTCGTGAGTGACGGAAGTAGGCTCACCGTTCTTACATCCAAAGATCAAACCAACTATTAAGGTGATCAAAGCTATTTGTATTTTCATTTTTTATCGAACGTAAAGTTCACCCGTGGCGATGAAAGCTCGGATAAACGGTTAATGTTTCAATTCTGATTAATGGTCGAAAAACCTGGCACTTCAGCTACTAGCCATCGGGTGCAACGACTTGTTGGGCTTGTTGTTTTTTAGCTAGCAGCAACAGTGGCGAAAAAATAGCAGCAAAGTAAAGCGGATAACACAGCATCAACATAGGGAAATCACTGACAGCGGGTGTCAAGTATTCTGATTCCGCCCAATTCATGACTATTGCTATCAGTGGATAAGAAATGAAGGCCGCTATAACTATGGCCATCTTTGGTAGAACTGCGACCAATATATGTAGAGAGATCATGCAGTATAACGAACAACCTGTAACAGCGATTAAGTAGTGACGCGACTTCATAGCGAATAGTTACTTTTTTTGCCCAACGTAAAGTTCACCCATCCATGAGTGGGAGGAAACTATACTTTTTGATAAATGGTTTAAACCAAGCAAAAACTTGGCTGCGCAGCTACTCATGGATTGGTGTGCAACGTCTTGTTAGGCTGTTAATTTATAGCATCAGAATCTCTAATATATCATGCTTCCGTCCAGATCACCTCACAGGCCCACAACAACCCAAGCACGATAAGAATTACGCCGACAACCTGGTGGAATAGATAAACCCGATCACGCCAGAGAATCTGAGATCGTGCAACTAAGAGCTTGTAAATGATGAAATCGCTGCGGAGCGTTGCGCTTGCCGCGAAAAACAAGCCTATAAGTGCCATCAAGATGCCAAATAGAATGTGCATGGTGTCTATATGTTGAAGTTGTGATATTTAAGTTGCCTAACGTAAAGCACACCGGCCGTGATGAACCAGATGCATAAGTTTATAAGTTTCAATCGTGTAGAACAGCCGAAAAACCTGGCCAGTAAGCTGCTAACGGTCGGGTGCTGCGACTTGTTCTGCCTTTTTTTTATTAGCGAACGAATTCGATAGCTGCCCAGATTCCTCCGCAAACCATTAAGCCCATAAGAGGAAAAAGTATGTTTGAAGGAGTCTTCTGAGCCAGTGAATAGGCTGTAAAACCATCGTAAACTTGATGTAACCCTCCCCGCAAATTCCCGATAATTATTACAAGCATAGGCAGTAGAGCCATTAACCCCATCGTCAGCCCAAAGCCTCTCCAATCGCGAGAATCTAAGAAACCGCTATAATACAGCATGAGGCCTGAAACTAGACCAATACCAGCTCCAATATTAGCGACTCGAATTACAATCTTTTGATCCTTTGCTAGTTTTTTTTGTTTTGCACGATGAGCCGCATGAGGAAGTTGTTTCGCAAACCTCACAGCAAGATAGCCTGCAATCGTCGCGCCGACTAACCCGGAAATGACTGGCCTAATAGTATCGAAGTCCATTTTTTGCAGAACGTAAAGTTCACCGGCCGCGATGTAAGCGTCGATAAATAGTTAAAGTTTCAATCTTGTAGAACCGCCGAAATACCTGGCCTGGCAGCTACTAGCGGTCGGGTGCAACGACTTGTTGGGCTTGTTGTTTTATATGCTTGTAGCCTCTGAGAGACGCTATAATCCACGGAATCGCAAAGAATAAGCCAAACATAAATACAGCAATTATAGGGGCAATAGGCGCCCCCTCTCCATTAGGCCCTTCAAAGTCTGACAACGACTCAGCGGCGGCGAACATGTTCATGCAACTCACAAGTATTATAATTGATAAACCCGCAAAAACTAGAGATGTGATGAAGGCTAGTCGATCTCCTGACCTCACGCTTAGTGGCAAAAATGGAGGCACGCCAAGAACAAGTAATACAAGACAAGCATAGATATTGAAACCGCTCACCAGATTCCCCACCGCAAACAAGATGGTGATGATCATGGCTAAGAGATAACTATTGCGAAAACTCATATTTTTTTGCCCAACGTAAAGTTCACCGGCCGCGATGAAAGCGCGATAAACGATTAAAGTTTTAATTCTAAAATACAGCCAGAAAAATCTGACACGTCAGCTACTAGCGGTCGGGTGCAACGACTTGTTCTGCTGATTTTTATATTCAGTCGGTTTTTACTGTAAAATCACTTACATGTTCTTCAACATGCTTTTTAATGCGTAATTATCTATTGTTAAAATTATGCCCCTTTCACTAATTTTAAGTTTTGCATCAGGGTTCGCATAAACACCTTCTCCTTCTTTTGAGACCACAGTGGTTATGGTGGACATAGGGTCCCAAGTTACAACTATTGTATGTATATCCATCCATTCATCACCATATGCTTGTTCAAAATTAAACTCGTGAATGAATTTTTCATTGCGCCCAATATTGAACGAGGATGTACTATTATGACCAAGCCGTGAGGGCATATTACTTTTGATCCATGACGGCAACAGATTAACTAACTTCCCCTCAATATCTTTAGCCTCAAAAGAGAAACCTCGACTTTTATTTGGCACCTTAAATTGCAGTTCTGATTTGGTTTTATTTATAATCTCCAGTTTAATCATAGGCCGAATTCCATTTTTAGCTTCAACAGTACCTACAGCTAGAACAACACCATCCTTAGTTTCAAATTTTAAACTTTGTGATAGTAAATTTGTAACGCTGAACAAAAATATAACAATTATTGATTTCATGAATTTATATATAACCAGAAAGCTGATATTTTTTTGCAGAACGTAAAGCACACCGGCCGCGATGTGCCAGATGCGCAAAGATTAAAGTTTCAATTATGAAAAACAGGCGAAAAACCTGGCCGGTCAGCTACTAGCGGTCGGGTGCTGCGACTTGTTCTGCCGATTAGTTCCCCCCGCTTTTCTGGTTACTTTCAAGTGCGACTCGGAACCATCCTTTCTTGCTCTCAATTTATGAAGCGTGACACCCGAATTCGTGTGCCTTGCGGGGAAAACCAATGATGTCACTGAGTGAACAAACTTATGGAACGTGACACCCGAATTCGTGTGCCTTGCAAGGAAAGCCGATGATTTCACTGAGTAATCAAACTTATGGTTTCACCCTTCAAGCCGATTCGGAATTATCAACCTTTCTGGAAGTGCTTAGTTTTTTTTGCAGAACGTAAAGCACACCGGCAGCGATGTACCAGTTGCGCAAAGATTATAAGTTTCAATTCTGTAAACCAGCCGAAAAACCTGGCCAGTCAACTACTAGCTGTCGGGTGCTGCGACTTGTTCTGCCGATTAGTTCCCCGCGCTTTTCTGGTCCCTTTCAAGAGCGACTCGGAATCAACCTTTCTTGCCCTCAATTTACGAAACGTGACACCCGAATTCGTGTGCCTTACAAGGAAAGCCGATGATGTCACTGAGTGAACAAACTTATGGAACGTGACACCCGAATTCGTGTGCCTTGCAAGGAAAGCCGATGATTTCACTGAGTAATCAAACTTATGGTTTCACCCTTCAAGCCGATTCGGAATTATCAACCTTTCTGGAAGTTCTTAGTTTTTTTTGCAGAACGTAAAGCACACCGGCAGCGATGTACCAGTTGCGCAAAGTTTATAAGTTTCAATCTCTATTCCAAAGTCGCTAAATCCTGGCCCGACAGCTACTAGCTGTCGGGTGCTGCGACTTGTTAGCTTAATTTTTTGTTCTTTTTAAGATACACCTTTGTCACTGACCACAAAACCCAAACACTGAGCAAGCCACATAAAAAGCTAAACAGCGTTACTAGTATTAGACCACCCATAATTTCGCCATCTTCATGGAACGTCATCCCTCCTTCCGTCAACATTCTGAAGGAAGTAAAACAGGCAAACCGCAAGAAATGATAAGCAGCGGGTCCAAATAACATCCATATCCCCCAGAATATGATGGGCTTTGTCTTAGAATTTCTGATAGGTGGATAAGCCGAACTTCTTGCAGTCCCCATCTCCCACGGTGCAGTGGAGGCAAAATCGCCCAATGGGCTATTGCACTCAGAGCAACGAGGAGTTTCAGGTGCATTGATTTGACAGCAATGTTCACAAATCGGGCTACTTATGTCGGACTCATCATGCATGAGTTTTTTATAGCTAACGTAAAGCACACCGGCAGCGATCAGGCGCCGATATGCGAATTAAAGATACAATGACGTAAAGAGGTTACCAGTCGCAAACTCGACAGCTACTAGCTGTCGGGTGCTGCGACTTGTTCGGTCAATTATATCCAAATGGCTATGAGCGCTATAATTGAGGATAAAACTCCAATTACTGAGATTGCTAACGCCGAAATATTGGCCGCTTTTGATTTTTCTGGAACTGCTGAGTCAAATAGGCCCCGAGGCATCCACATTCGATCACCATAATAAGCACTTAATCCTCCTAAGAACAGACCTCCTCCGACTGTAAATGCTAGTCCACAATAGAAACATTCCCACATTCCATTCCCTGCAGAATACCTGGTAGCACGTAAACTTATAGAACCAAATGCCAGTCCCCCTAGAAACGCCCCAAAACAAAACTGCAAAAACCAACTGAACCAAGAATACTTATACATAACCGGAAACCAATTGGTTTGAGATTATTTTTACCGAACGTAAAGTTCACCGGCGGCGATGTAACCGCAGATGAAATGATTAAAGTTTCAATTCTTAAGGACAGTAGCGAAATCTGGCCCGGCAGCTACTAGCCGTCGGGTGCAACGTCTTGTTATGCCAGTTTTTTATTAGCAATGGTTTGAAGTAATTGTGCTGTTTTCTCAGAGTCGACCATACTTCGGATCTCACGAAATGTGATCTCCTTGAACTCTTTGGAAACATCAACCGACAATACCATGTGTAATCTCATGAATATTCTGTCGAGCCACCTCCAATCATCATCAGTAATATCACCACATCCGCCAGATCGGCTGAAGCCGTCAATATCACCATCAAACTTATGATACACCCTAATTTTGTCTTCTGTGATCATAACGAATACATGCAATACCTTTGACTCAAACAGGACAAGTGGCAGTGATAGATATTATTTTTTGCATAACGTAAAGCACACCGGCAGCGATGTACCAGTTGCGCAAAGTTTATAAGTTTCAATCGCCATTCCAAAGTCGCCAAATCCTGGCCCGACAGCTACTAGCTGTCGGGTGCTGCGACTTGTTCGACCAGATTTTCTCCGCGCTGCCAATCCATTCTAGTGGCATTAAACAGGACAACCTTAACTTAACATGCTTAAAATGAGCAGACTACAAACCTAAAACGGCCAATACTTGAGACTTGAAACGCTGCCGCCACTGGTCAATTCACTCAGAATGAATGAAAACCACGCCATCTCGTCATCTGCTAGACGGCATGAAAACCGAAATTTTTGGATCAAACCATTATAAAATCACTAAACTTTACTACCAGTTCAGGGGAAAACCATCGTTAATTCAGGCACAAAAAAGCGCCACTGGAAGAATGACGCTCAAAATACGATATAAAAAAGCCTTGAGCCGCCAGATCTAGCCTTTGATGGATCTAAAAGATTCAATTTTTTGTCGAACGTAGAGTTCACCCGTGGCGATGAAAGCTCGGATAAACGGTTAAAGTTTCAATTCTGATTAATGGTCGAAAAACTTGGCAGATCAGCTACTAGCCATCGGGTGCAACGTCTTGTTGGGCTTGTTATTTCTTAAGATGCTCGTGTATCACTCCCAGCTAAACTGAAGACTTTACGAAAGAAGCAAATTAGTCTCCAAATACCAGATAATCCATATCCCAATAGAAAGAAATTCGTTACGATTAATGCGCCATCAAGAATAGGATGCCATCCTCCTCCCATAACGCCAAGACTCCCCAATAACCCCAGTGGCAAAGCTAATCCAACAACTACTACTTCGAGAGCATCAGATAGCCAACGCACAGCACCTTCACCAATATTTATTAGGCACATAAAGCAAACCGACCAGACAACGGTAATGCCTATCGTCAAACGACCTCCTAATGTGATTATGCTTTTCACTGCATTCTTTTGCCCAACGTAAAGCACACCGGCCGCGATGTGCCAGATGCGCAAAGATTAAAGTTTCAATTATGAAAAACAGGCGAAAAACCTGGCCGGTCAGCTACTAGCGGTCGGGTGCTGCGACTTGTTCTGCTTATTTGTTTTCTGCATCATCCCTGTCGGAGTCATCAGAAATAGACGAATGGGTATCTTTCAACTGTTTGAATAGCTTAGCGTCTAAAAAATCGGTAAAATCAAAGCGTAATGCTACAGCCTCGATTAGTTCAGTAGCAGAGCCAGCCTTCGATCTCTCAAGAACAACAACTGCATACGGTGTATCCTTAGTAGGCCTCCACAAGGTAACTCTTAACGGAAATCCCTGAGGAATGGTCATCGTCTTCAGCCCTTTGTTATCGAGGAGGAAATGAGCCTCATGCTTCTTATTATCACTAGATACCGCTGAAATCCTAACTAATCGTAAATCTGATTCACCATAAATACCCACTACACTCAGTTTAACTGTAGAGCGTGACGATGCTATTTCTTTAGCTTGTGCAGGTAATTGTTGAACAAACAAAAAGGCACAAATTACGATAAGCGGCTGAATAAATGGTAAATTCATTTTTTTGCAGAACGTAAAGCACACCGGCAGCGATGTACCAGATGTGACAAAGTTTAAAGTTTCAATCTCTATTCCAAAGAAGCGAAATCCTGGCCCGACAGCTACTAGCTGTCGGGTGCTGCGACTTGTTAGCCCGATTTTTTATGGCAGTGCAGATTAATCAAGCCCTTGTCATCTTGAAAAACAAATACGGAATGTCTAAAAAAATCACCTCGGATTATAAAATCAAAGGTGTTGTAGTTTTCGTATCCCTTGAGTTGGCTTCGGCCTAGATTCATGAGAGCAACATTCAAAACAATATCGTATGCATCCTTGCTCTTAGGGGCGCGCACCCTAAGCGTAACATTACGCTTAGATGCCCATTCAGAAGGAATCAATAGTGATCCAGCAACTAAATCTTGGGCTTTAAGATCTGAAGGAGCATATTTCGTAAGGATGAGCACCTTTGCGTCTGTCGTCTCCAAACGGGCAATCTTAGGTGTTATATGATGATCCGTGATATGCACAACCCTTACCTTGCCCCCTGATTTGTTTTTGTCAGCGTAGGCGCCAGGACAGGCCAAAATGCTAAATATGGTGATTAGCTTTAAAAGGTTATTCATATTATTATTGGCTAACGTAAAGCTCACTGGCGGAGAGTGAGGGGAAACTTTACTTTGTTGTTAATGGTTCAAACCACCAGAAAATCTGGCTACGCAGCTACTCTCCGTCGGGTGCAGCGACTTGTTATGCCGATTTTGATTTCTTAGTTTTACGCTCAACATAGCGGATCAAATCACCAACCGTAACTAGCTTCTCAGCATCTGCATCTGCAATGGATATGTTAAAATCCTCCTCAATCCACATAATCAACTCAACAGCGTCGAGCGAATCAGCCCCTAAGTCTCCAATTATTGCATGATCTGGCTTAATTTGATCCTGCTTCAGAGAAAGCAACTCTGATATAATCTTCGTGATTTTCTGAGAAGTCTTTGAATCGTATGAAACAGATTCTTTCGGAGTATCTCGTTCCTTCACAGAATTGTTCTTCGAGTCACAAGAAGATATAAAAGAGCTTAGGGCTATAATTCCGAGTATAGGTAATGTGGGTTTCATATTTTTTGCATAACGTAAAGTTCACCCGCAGCGATGAAAGCGTCGATAAACGGTTAAAGTTTCAATTCTATTAACCCGTTACAAAACTTGGCCAGTCAGCTACTAGCTGTCGGGTGCAACGACTTGTTCTGCTTGTTTTACTTAGCTAGTCAGTCGCTCCAGATCATGCCAAAGCACCTCATAGAGATCAAATATCTGAGAATCATACTTATCTAAATCGCCATTAGGATCAGTGAGATTAATCCATCCCTCCCAAGTCCCCTTATACTCTTCAGGACCGCGGCTGACAAGACGATGAACACCTTCAACTGCTTTAGACAATGCCAGATGATTGAGATCAGCTGTAATCGATGCCAGCTCGGAGAGATCATTCCACGCTGGGGACAAGTTATAAAGAAGTCCCGAGATTCCGCCATTTTCGTAGTAGCTAAGGAAACGATAAAGGTGGAAAACTCTCTTTGACTCATCATCAAGTGAGGATCGACCAGATTTGATTTCGCGATCTAGTATTTTTTCACAAGTATCGATCATACGGAGCTTATTTTTTGCAGAACGTAAAGCTCACCGGCGGAGAGTGAGGGGAAACTTTACTTTGTTATTAATGGTTCAAACCACCAGAAAAATCTGGCTACGCAGCTACTCTCCGTCGGGTGCAGCGACTTGTTAGACTGAATTAATTCTAGTCTCAATCACATGAAAAAGGGTCATCAGCCACCTCTACATCGGCTGCTTCATACTTGATTGATTCATCTGGTTTTCTGTTGATGGCTGTCAGAAGGTTTTCTAGTTCAGATATGGTAGCCTTATCAAGAGCGGTAGTCTTTATTTTTTTAATCGCCTTGATGAGAGCTGTCTTAAGCGGAAGATTCTCTCCAAGAGTGTTACTCCAAGGAATGCCATTATCATCTTTATTGCTTACCCGGAGCCTTATATCGGATGGGTAGCGAGCTGACCAAAATGGAACAAAGACAGTAAGCAGCCGCGAATTAGATAAATCAAAAATCATACCTGTGCTACCTCCATCACCATAAACACCAGAACTATTGTATTTAATCTTGAGTTCACCTTTAGCTATCTTGTCCAGAGCTGAAAGGGCGGCTTCATTCATTGATGCCTTGCCCTTCATATAGCTAGCTACTTGAGGGCGCTTTGCTTGAGAATTGGGCGCAATAAAGAGCGTTATGGACCAAAATGTGAGGAGACGTATAATCATATATTTTTTGTCTAACGTAAAGCACACCGGCAGCGATCAGGCGTCGATATGCGAATTAAAGATACGATGACGTAAAAAGGTTACCTGTCGCAAACTCGACAGCTACTAGCTGTCGGGTGCTGCGACTTGTTCGGCACTATTGTGTTAACGCCAAAGCGGCTTCCACGAAGCAGTCAAGACCAATGGCTCACCAACTGTGTATCGCTGCCCCTTAGTCCACGCTCTAGTTCGAAAATAGATCTCGTACTTAGCTGCCGCGCCGAAGCCTTGATACGTAAATCCAGCCTCATCTTCTTTCCACTTAATCGGCTCAGTCAGAAATCGAGAATAGTGGGAACGCCTAAAGCCCAATTTACCAAAATTGTACGACTCAACCTTACTAACATCAGATATGGAATAACTATCACCATTCTTATACGCCACAAGACACAACGTTGCTTCACGGCCTCTAAAACATGCGACCACAGCTGATTTCTCGGCATTCCAGACAGCTGTCGAAATACCATTCTTGATGTTCTCCGCTGTGATTTTTTTGACAGCAGCATGTGTCTTCAACGCAGTCAATCCTTCATCATTGGAATACACATAAAAACTGCTGAATAGCATTAAGGCGATGTTGGGGAGTGTCTTCATATTATTATTGCCGAACGTAAAGCACACCGGCAGCGATCAGGCGTCGGCATACGAATTAAAGATACAATGTCGTAAAAAGGTTACCTGTCGCAAACTCGACAGCTACTAGCTGTCGGGTGCTGCGACTTGTTCTGCCGATTAGTTCCCCCCACTTTTCTGGTTCCTTTCAAGAGCGAATCGTAATCAAGCTTTCTTGCTCACAATTTATGAAACGTGACACCCGAATTCGTGTGCCTCGCGGGGAAAACCAATGATTCCACTGAGTGAACTAGCTTATGGTTTCATCCTTCGAGCCGATTCGGAATAATCAACCTTTCTGGAAGTGCTGCGTATTTTTTGCAGAACGTAAAGCACACCGGCGGCGATGTAACCGCTGATGCAATCGTTAAAGTCTCAATTCTATTGAACAGTCGTCAAATCCTGGCCCGGTAGCTACTAGCCGTCGGGTGCTGCGACTTGTTAGGCTCGTATTATTGCATCTATGTTCGACTCTGAGAGAAACACAGCGAGGAGAACCGATCTCATCTCGAGCGGGCGACCAACGCTCTGATCATAATCATCCATAAGCCCGAAATAGCACAACCTTTCATTAACCGTCATTCCACCAACGTAACGCTTAAACGAATTACGGAAGCTGTCCCATGCAGAGTAAACTTGATCAAAAGCAGATTGGTCATTCATCCAAGGGTCACACAATAACTTCTCAAATGAGGATATCTGATAGCGCATAGATCCAAATTCATCTAGAGACTTTTGTATACACTTCAAAGCCTCGATCTGCTTGTCTAAGCGTGACTGATCATTTGGATCGTCCGAAAGGCGGCGGCAACTTCTGAAAACTTGCAATACCTCTTTGATTTGGGATTTCATGGATTTTTTTGCCTAACGTAAAGCTCACCGGCGGATAGTGGCGGGATACTCTACTGTGTTTGAATGGTTTAAGTCACCAGAAAATCTGGCTGCGCAGCTACTATCCGTCGGGTGCAGCGACTTGTTGGGCTTGTTGTTCTTAATTCAAATCAAAGAGGTTGATTAAATCAAGGCATCTTAAAAACCTCATGCATTAACCACGCGATACTTCCAACAAACACACACAATAATGGAATGCCAACCAGCGAAATAATCAAAGATGTCATTAACGCTTCGACTCCTGTGATGGGAACTCCATCAGATTCAAGTGCTGGAATGCCAGCAAAGGCAAGAACTCCTAATAATAGAAAAACCAAGGCCAGAGGAATTCCACCAACAATCAACAGATCAAATACATAACTACGCCAGCATCTTCCACGAGAAACTACGCGACGGCATGCGCGTGTGTATGCTTGAAATAGCTGGTTCATTTTTTTGCCCAACGTAAAGTTCACCCGTGGCGATGAAAGCCCAGATAAACGGTTAAAGTTTCAATTTTGGTTAATGGTCGAAAAACTTGGCAGGTTAGCTACTAGCCATCGGGTGCAACGACTTGTTCTGCTCGTTTGTAATTCACGGAGTATTCGCCCTTACCACTGATAAGGTAGCGAAGTTCGAGGTGTTCACCAGCCCGCCGACACTGAAGGAAATTCCCGTTAAATTCAATGCTCCATGCTCCGCTAGGCGTAATAGATGGATCTGTAAGCGCCCACGATGAATTGGCTACGTCGATGAATCGATACGGCGTTCGCTGAGGAAAGTGGGATGCAGTGCAAGTCCCGTCATCACGAATTGTGATCCGACTCATTGGTGTGTCGTCAACACTACCAGCTTGTCTCAGAAACCCTGATGGAAACTCCGAACACTCCCACACACCAACGATCTCAATAAGAGATGGCTTATCAGTCACAGGTTTACTTCCGCAACCCGTGAAGAGTGCGCAGACTGCGATACTTGCGAGCAGCTTCATTTTTTGCAGAACGTAAAGCACACCGGCAGCGATGTACCAGATGCGCAAGATTTATAAGTTTCAATCGCCATTCCCAAGTCGCTAAATCCTGGCCCGACAGCTACTAGCTGTCGGGTGCTGCGACTTGTTCGGCTTGTATATTTTTCAAGGCAAACTCGACTCAAAGCTTCCTCGCTTTGTGTAGAGACGATATTCAAAACTTTGATTAGAGGCCCATTCACGAAGACCTTCTAGAAGATCTAAATATTCATCATCATCGATTTCAAGACTGTATGGCCAAATTCCAACTGCGCTACACCGAGCGAGGTCTTCACATTGAATCGAGTATACCTTACCGCTTTTTGATACCGTTAACTCGTGACAATACATATGCACGTTCTTAGTAAACGTGATAAACCAACCATTTCGCGTATGAGTTCTATTTGTGGACATATTTTTTGCCGAACGTAAAGTTCACCGGCGGCGATGTAACCGATGATGAAATGGTTAAAGTTTCAATTCTCTCAAACAGTAGCAAAAACTTGGCCAGTCAGCTACTAGCCGTCGGGTGCAACGACTTGTTATGCTAGTTGTTTTATTGGCAGGATTTGCTCATATTACAACCCTTTGTCTATTGCTTGCTTAATGACGTCAGCTACTGATTCGGGTGAAATGTCTCGTTCTTTACAGTATCTAGTTTGAAGCCAAACCGAAAGCTGCTTCTGCCCCTTACTAGCATTACAACCGCAACAACAGAGAGCTATATTTTCACGGGTTATTATCTTGGCGTCATTAATGATATGCTCCCAACTTGCAGCAGACTTTCTAGAGATTTTTACAGGGGTAAACTCGCAACCGCAATATACGCAAACCTTGTCTCTATCTCGGACTTCGTCTTCAAGCCATTTAGGGATGTTCCAATTATTCGCCATGTGTTGATTTGTGCGTGCTAATTTTTTGCATAACGTAAAGCACACCGGCAGCGATGTACCAGATGCACCAATTTATAAGTTTCAATTCTGTAAACCAGCCGAAAAACTTGGCCTGTCAGCTACTAGCTGTCGGGTGCTGCGACTTGTTCGGCTTGATTTGTAATATTCAGCAACCACGACCAACAGGAGCAGAATGCAACGATTAACACGAGATCTATGAGGAAAGAGGCATTCTGAAATGCAATAAAACACAGCACCAGTACCGGAAGTGATAAGGCAACAAATGATATGAAATAGACCCATCTTGGTAGAATCAAAGTAGATATAATGACACCAATAATCATACCAAAATAGACAGGCATAAACTCACCTCTTAGTTTATCCCATGAAGTGTTAAACGCTATTGCAAACAGGAAAAACGCCGCAAGTATCGATGTGCAAATTGCCAAGACAGCAGCAAAAACATATGAAACAACTTTGTATCGGGATGCCTTCATAATTTTTTGCCGAACGTAAAGCACACCGGCAGCGATCATGCGCCGATATGCGAATTATAGATACAATGTCGTAAAAAGGTTACCTGTCGCAAACTCGACAGCTACTAGCTGTCGGGTGCTGCGACTTGTTCGACCAGATTTTCTCCGCGCTGCCAATCCATTCTAGTGGCATTAAACAGGACAACCTTAACTTAACATGCTTAAAATGAGCAGACTACAAACCTAAAACGGCCAATNTATAGGGATTTGTAGAGTTCATTTTTTACCGAACGTAAAGCACACCGGCAGCGATCATGCGCCGATATGCGAATTATAGATACAATGTCGTAAAAAGGTTACCTGTCGCAAACTCGACAGCTACTAGCTGTCGGGTGCTGCGACTTGTTCGACCAGATTTTCTCCGCGCCGCCAATCCATTCTAGTGGCAATATACAGGATCACCCGAACTTAACGTGCTTACAATGAACATCCTACAAACCATAAACGGCGAATGCTTGGGGCTTAAGACGCTGCCGCCACTGGTCAATTCACTCAGAATGAATGAAAACCACGCCATCTCGTCATCTGCTAGACGGCATGAAAACCGAAATTCTTGGATCAAACCATTATAAAATCACTAAACTTTACTACCAGTTCAGGGGAAA
>NZ_JACBAZ010000020.1 GCF_013391475.1 Oceaniferula marina
GTGAAGGTCTTATAAGGAATACCTCGAGCTTTCATCTCTTCTGCAACGAGAGCTGATTCATGGCGAAGTTTACCATTACCACTCTCTTCGATGTATGCCTGTGTAATCATTTGTTTTATTTGCCCAACGTAAAGTTCACCGGCCGCGATGAAAGCGTCGATGAAACGATTAAAGTTTCAATTCTGAGGAAAAGCCGAAAAGCCTGGCCATTCAGCTACTAGCGGTCGGGTGCAACGACTTGTTCGGTTAGTATTTTTGATGATACCCATAGAGATAGATAACCCAAAGCCAAACCTAAGCCAACCATGACAAATAGCACCACAAAGTTGCCAGCTAGAACCCCTGCAATAACGCCCCAAAGAAACCAGACGCCAAGAAGCCAAGTCCGAGCACGTATATCAGAAGATCCACCTAAAATTGAAAATATTGGTAGAACCACAATCAGATAAACTAAAACCAGTATAATGTAACAGGGCAATGTCCCTATCAAAACCACCGATAATACATTACTCGCGATGTCATCATTAGGATTAGCTAACGCCATTCCTACCAAGTAAGCAATGGTAGCAATTAATACGCTTCCAGCATCGATGATTCGCAGCAAAAAGAGGCATGAAGCATTCATAGCATTTCCTTTTTTTTACCGAACGTAAAGTTCACCCGCGGCGATGAAAGCCCAGATAAACGATTAATATTTCAATTCTTAGGAACAGTCGAAAAACCTGGCATGTCAGCTACTAGCCGTCGAGTGCAACGTCTTGTTCGACGATTATTTCATTTTGCTCTCAATTTGCTTAATGCTGCCTTAACTTCTTTTAGGTCCTTGCCATCTTTTTCATGACTTAACAATCCGCAGTTCACGACACGCTTCCCATCTACTATTCCAGTAATATGAATTGTGTATTTGTAGTTCCCTAGAACGACAGGTTTGCCTTTAAGCTTTGGATCTTCAAAAATGGAAATCATATAAACTCCATTGCGGGTGCTGAACTTCTCTAGATTGTCGCGTTCGGGGAGTTTTTTTCTGACCATATGATACCAAAAGAGATGGGTTTTTCTTAGATACTTATCTTTATCTGCCGATTGTATGAATCCTCCAATATCATTGATAATAAAACAAGCGTCACGACCCTTTGGCGCTAAAAATACAATTTCGGGGTTAGCCTTTTTAGTAGATTTCTCTGAATGTTCGACAACCCAACCTTGGGGCGGTTCCATAGTAACACGCATTTCAGCTGCAGAAGTTGAAAACAAGGGCGTCACCCAAAAAAGGGTAAGAAAGACATAGGTAGGATTTAGAAGCTTAGGCATAATTAGAAGGGGTGTTATGGGGTGGGTATTCTTTGTCGAACGTATAGCACACCGGCAGCGATCAGGCGCCGATATACGAATTAAAGATACAATGACGTAAAAGGGTTTGCCGTCGCAAACTCGACAGCTACTAGCTGTCGGGTGCTGCGACTTGTTAGCCTGAATTTTTACCATATTTACGCACAGACTCACATAACAGCAATGCTGGAAGTATGAAATTAAGAGCATATAAAGCTGGAATCATCAGTAACCATTCAACTCGTATATCACAGCCAGCTATATACCAAGATTTGAGCAATGACGTCTTGAGTTCGAGGTAGCCTCTTAGCATGAGTCCTAGGGATAGGGTAATTATAGATAGCTCAATGCTTCTGTTAAAGAATAGGGTTCCACATAAAAGAACAGAATACATCGCTATACGCATATTCGCTATTTGGTCATACCCCGTTGGGATCATGCTAGGACCACGACCTGCACCGTAAATCAATGAGAACAATAGGCCAAAAGCTGAGCTTACCCCAACCAAAAGGCGCAACCAGCCAATTTGGTTTAGGCCGAGTTTGTTCATTTTCTGGCTAACGTAAAGCACACCGGCAGCGATGTACCAGATGTGACAAAGTTTAAAGTTTCAATCGCTATTCCAAAGAAGCAAAACCCTGGCCCGACAGCTACTAGCTGTCGGGTGCTGCGACTTGTTCGGTTTGTTTTGGTTCCAGTCTTGCAGTAGCATTAAACTCACTATCAAAATAAAATTCTGCGCCTCCGTATGCCCCTTTAGGAAAGGCTTCTTTCGGGGCGCCCTTATGACGACCACCTTCAAATCCCCCAAGCCTGACCCAGTCACCAGTCTTACCAACCCACTCATCCGTAAGCCCCCAGCCATGAGTGATTATCACAATAGGTGGCGCGATTTGCCGATCATTAACCCAATGCACCTCCATAATCAATTTATCTCGATGAGCCATTCGGCGAGGAAGAACAAGCCTCCCCTCGACCTCAATAACTTTGCCAAAGCCTTCACCTAGAATTGACGTTATAGTCTGGCTCTTAACCTCTGTATCGAGGGCTTCTGTTTTTACATTGTCATCCTGTTTACGATTACACGAAACAAGCGATAGTAGTAGAAATGCCAGCAGAGGTTTCATTGTGATATTTTTTACCGAACGTAAAGCACACCGGCAGCGATCAGGCGCCGATATACGAATTAAAGATACAATGACGTAAAATGGTTACCTCTCGCAAACTCGACAGCTACTAGCTGTCGGGTGCTGCGACTTGTTATGCAATTAGTTTCCCCCGTCTTTCTGGTTACTTTCAAGAGCGATTAGGAATACAGATTTTGCTTACCGCTGATCAAAATATTCACTTAGCCTTGCAAAGAAAACCGATGAATCCACTGAGTGAACAAACTTATGGTTTCATCTTTCGAGCCGATTCGGAATAGTCAACCATTTGAATGATCTGCCTATTTTTTCGCATAACGTAAAGTTCACCGGCGGCGATGTAAACGCTGATGAAATGGTTAAAGTTTCAATCCTGTAAAGCAGACGAAAAACCTGGCCTCTCAGCTACTAGCCGTCGGGTGCAACGACTTGTTCTGCCAGTTGTTTTCTTGTCTGGATTTGTTGCTGTCTGGTGTGATTCGGAATAATCAACCCATGTCTAATTCGTTGAGGCAAACTTCGATTTACGAAAATGAATCAAGGCCAAAACAGGAAAAATCACTGGGATAATAAATGACAGCACCAACCAGACGGGAACCTCCCAGCCTCTCCCTCGGAGCAAAATCACTCTTGCGGCCAATGCGAAAAGGCCAAACACGATTAAAGCATTTATAATTTGAGCTACTAATAGAGGCCACTGAATGCCGAATTCCTGAGTAATGGTTGATATCATGATCATTTTTTGCAGAACGTATAGCACACGAGCCGCGATGAAAGGGCCGCGAGACTAAGTTAATATTCAATTCTCATTCCAAAGTCACAAAATCCTGGCCCGACCGCTACTAGCGGTCGGGTGCTGCGACTTGTTATGCCTTATTGGTTATTCAAGTATGTTTCAACATCTCCCATTTTGTATAAAAATGGTTGCTTCCAATTGCTTGATGTCTCCAAATATCCTCTCCCATTCCCCTTTAGAGCGGATAACCGATGATCAGTTAAATCGATAATCTCAAAATCATCAATTTGCTGCAAAATACTGCGATAGCTGCCTAAGTAAGATTCAATAATCGCCTCGTATGATTCTTCCTGCTTCTTTTGCATCGAATCGATTGCAGCAGTAATTAACTCCTTAAGTTCATTCATTATCTTAAAATTTGGGCTTCAGCCATTATCCCGAAAGCACCGCTGAACAGTAATTTTTTTGCATAACGTAAAGTTCACCGGCCGCGATGGAAGCGTCGATAAACGATTAAAGTTTCAATTTTGTAGAACAGTCTGAAAAACCTGGCCCAGCAGCTACTAGCGGTCGGGTGCAACGACTTGTTCGGCTAGTTTTAATCTAACGTATTATTCATCTCTTCTCCTAAAAACAGAGAAGGCAAATGAAAAATGCTCATCCCAAGAAAGAGCCAAGCAAATCCAGTAGCCCAAATCTCTACCAAAGCCAAATCCATGTCATTGTAATTCCTCGCTCTAAATAGTGTAAAAGCTGCATGAGAGAAGAATACTCCAGAGAACCAATTCCACGATAACCGCAGTGAGGCTGTTGATTTAAGCTTATCTTTATTATATGAAATAAGGGATAAAATTACTAGTTGAGTCAAAATGAGCCAAGTCATGGTCGTTGATGTATTATATTTTTTGCCGAACGTAAAGCACACCGGCAGCGATCAGGCGTCGATATGCGAATTATAGATACAATGACGTAAAAAGGTTTGCCGTCGCAAACTCGACAGCTACTAGCTGTCGGGTGCTGCGACTTGTTAGCCTTCTAATTTCTGAATAGCCTACTTCTTAATAAACGGAAGACCAAATGCTACAAATAGCCAATACCCCATCGATGCTGGTATCATACCCCACACATAAATTGGAAAAAGCTTCATCCCCATTCGGTACCAGTGATTAACCTTCTCTTCGACTTCACTGTCTACACCCACAGAATAGGTTGAATCCATTTCAGAAAATATTATGCTATGAAGCTTTTCCGCTGAATACGGATTTGTAGACGATGACGATATAGATATACGTCCATTCTCATTTACACAACGAAACAGTATTGAAAAGTCAGGTTCTGAATCCTGCAACAACTCTTCTGCCCCCTTAATGGCACAAATATCCTTTATAAACCCTGCTTCATTAGCCCTTCTTGACCTTTGAAAAACTCGATTGACCTCATTAGGAAATGACAAGTTATTAAGTTCAAGATCTGCAATGCGCTCATTAACTTCATTATCAATAGGCCAACTGGTAACATTGTAAACAGCTCTTTCAGGAAGAAACGCCATCAAAAAGCAAGGAACGCCTACTACGATATTCAAGAGCAGAACGAAAAGTGATACTTTGCCGTGAGAAATTGTCATTTACTTGGCTAACGTAAAGTTCACCCGCCGTGATGTAATGGCGGATAAACGAATTAAAGTTTTAATCTTGAGAAACAGAAGCAAAATCTGACACCTCAGCTACTAACGGTCGGGTGCAACGACTTGTTCGCTTAGTTTTAGTTTAGTTCCTGTTGCATCAACTCGAGTTGCTCCAACTATTACACGAGTTGTATCATTAAAGATTACCACCCTAGTCTTTGCGTCAGCTGGGATTTCTCCAAAATCTTTTTTCTCTTCGCCAATCTTAAAGTAACCACTAAATGCTACATAATCCTCATTCTGCGATGTCTTGTAGGATGCTTCAATTCCAATTGGCTGATCTGTATTACTTTTAAGCTCGATTAATGCCTGATCTATGTTGCGCATCAGCACGCTAGGTAAGTCGCGTGTTCCTTCCGAAGATACAACCTTTGCGGTTACCCTCACTTGTTGATCTGGCGTGCCGTGATATGCACAAGATGAAAATACAGCCATACATGCCGAAAGTTGGAATAGTTGTTTTGTATTCATAGGATTAGATTATTTTTTAGCGAACGTAAAGCACACCGGCAGCGATCAGGCGCCGATATACGAATTAAAGATACAATGTCGTAAAAAGGTTACCTGTCGCAAACTCGACAGCTACTAGCTGTCGGGTGCTGCGACTTGTTCTGCTGGTAAAATCTATTCGATATCAGATACTGGGCCGGTCATAGAACCCGCAGTTATTATTCCTGCAAAACCTTCCATCATTTTCCAGAAGCCATACGCAGCAGGCGCAAGTGGTATAAACAAGGCTTTAAAACTCCATACTTTATACCCCTCAGACAAATGATATACTCCAATGGTAAGGAGCGCCCCTATGCTGAAGAGCAAGCCTCCAAGTATAAGCTTCTTCCAGAAAATCGCTCTAATGGATGATACCCTTTCTTTCCAGGCAGTTTGAACAATCCTCTTAGACAAATTTACAGGAACACTATTCACTTCTAATCTTTGAATAGCCTCCTCACATGAATCACCCCACATAATTTGCCTCAGCACGACATCGTAGTAGCGCTCAAACAACACATTTTCGTCGTTCATATCTTTTGCAGAACGTAAAGTTCACCGGCCGCGATGTAAGCGTCGATGAAACGATTAAAGTTTCAATTCTGTATAGCAGCAGAAAAGCCTGGCCAGTCAGCTACTAGCGGTCGGGTGCAACGACTTGTTCTGCTAGTTTTTGTTATTCATACTACGTAGGCCAAAGACGCTTCATGTAACTAATAATCTTATCCTCATCATTGTGATAAAGTAGTATTGGCTTGAATTCTAGATATTCGCTACGAGTCATTAGCCGAGGTAATATACTCGCCCTCGACCTATTATCTATCAAATGCTCACAAAAACCTAAAGCTGCCCCTGTTCTTACATCACCTGATCGATGTTTTAAGCACCAGCCACAGTATGACCAAATCCTTTTGATGAGATCAAGATCGGGAACATCCTCTCTACATAGATCATCAAATTTAATGTTCAACTCGATCCACAGGCGCATCGGGCTACTAGAGTAGTCGTCATCAATAATATTTCTCAACTCAGGCAACTCCTCATTCGCTATTCGACGCCATTGACTCATTTTTTGCAGAACGTATAGCACACGAGCCGCGATGAAAGGGCCACAAGGCTAAGTTAATATTCAATTCTCATTCCAAAGTGGCAAAACCCTGGCCCGACCGCGGCTAGCGGTCGGGTGCTGCGACTTGTTCGGTATATATTTTTTGATAGAACTATTTAATAGTTCACCTTGGCAAGTTATTCTTCCTTCCAACTAATTTATGGTATTTCTCCACCGAAATACTTTGATTCGTATCAATATACGAGACATCCCCCTTATCATCCACTAAATAACCTTTCAATCGCACTCGACCTTTCGATTCGCCATCAATAAACAAATAGCCTTTTTTATATGTAGCTGCCACCTCATACGGCGGATACGGGTGTGTGAATAACCTCTCACCTTTATCATCTAAATACTTATCTAATATCTCCCTGGCCTCTTCATAGGTGTAGTTGTAGTTTTGCGTCACTTCTGAAAATTTCAATTCCCCAAAAAACAACATCCTTTTCGAGTTCTTTTGATCCGAACAAGAATATAACAATAGTAAAATCAGGCCAGAAAATACATTTAGGGCAACACGCATCATTTTATCATTTACCGAACGTAAAGCACACCGGCAGCGATCAGGCGCCAATATGCGAATTATAGATACAATGACGTAAAAGGGTTTGCCGTCGCAAACTCGACAGCTACTAGCTGTCGGGTGCTGCGACTTGTTCGGCAACTTTTTTCAAAGCTTCAGGTTTTCGATCCAAACACCTTTTGCTTCTCGACAACGCGGACAGTATTTAACAGTAAACGGTTTGCCCTCCAAATCAGCTCTATACTCTTTGGGTGGCGTAAACTGGTTTATGGTGTTAAAGGCGT
>NZ_JACBAZ010000021.1 GCF_013391475.1 Oceaniferula marina
GCTAGATTAGAGCGTTTTACATACGCAGCCAGTACGGTTGTGGAGGTGTCAGGAAATCAGGATAAACTGCTTTGGTATAAGTATACAGAAAAGCAGAATTATTGGGGGTCATATGAAAAAGCAAAATTTAGAATGTATACTCCTAAAGTGTCCGACGACGAAGAATTGGAATCGCAACGTTATTGGTATTTTTCGTGCGATTGGGATAAAGCAGATGGAGGCCCCACCAAAATGGCTATACCTATAACTGACAGGGCATTACACTATTCCTTTTTGTTAGGTATTGAAAGTGATGAAAAAATTTCAAGTTTGGACTTTAAGAAGTTGCTTGAAAAAATTAGAAATAAAAAAAGAGAGGAAGCAAGATCGTTGAAAAAGGAAAAGAGAGGGGGCAGTCCTGAAGGCAGAGAGGGTTCGGCGCGTGAACAGTGAATCTTCAAGCAAGCCATGATGAAAACTTCAAAACCCGGGCTCAACTACTACGCATACAGGTATTACGATCCGGTGACTGGGAGGTGGAAGAGTTGGGATCCAATTGAAGAGAAAGTCGGGTTGAATGTGTATGGGTTTGTTGGGAATGGTGAGCTCTTCTGTTAGCGGCAGTAGCTGATGCTGCCATAAGGGCTGCGGTAGGTGATCCGGGTGTGTGAACTGTGGCGGTACTGCGGCCGGTGATGGCTGTAGTGATGCTTTTTGTGGTGCTTGTGATGTTTGTAGTGGCTGCGGCAGCGGTGCACGACAGGAACCGAAACATAGCGGTAGACTGGACGATGATAGCAGTCGTACCTGACAATCACGCGCCGCTTGTAGATCGGGCAGCCACAGGCGCTGTGACCGCAGCGGTAGGTGTAACCGGTGCCGCAATGGCCGTGGGCGGCTTGGGCATTCTGGGGCAGGGCAAAAAGGACGACGCTGGCAAGTGTGATCAATAAGTATTTCATCGTTAGTGAATCGGTTGTTCGTATCCTTCGACGGCACGTGGTCGGATGCTATTCAATGCTGAGGGGATTTTTTCGCAAAAAAAATGGCGGACCACTGGGGTCCGCCATGGAAAAGGGGGAAGAGCAATGGCTAATCCGCTCAAGACATGGTGATCAGCACCTTGCCGTCCCGTTGGTCTTCCTGGGCACGGGTGAGGGCCGTGGTGATCTCACTGAGCGGGTAGCTGGAGTCGATTGGCTGGGCCAGTTTTCCTTCGAGCATCCACTGTGCGAGTTGGGCGTAGATGGTTTCCACCTTGCTTGGATCTTCGGCTTCCATCCACTTGGTGACCCAGAAGCCATGAAGTTGGATGCGTTTGAAGATCAGGAATTTGTTGGGCACCTTCAGGCTGCGTCGGCTCATGGCACCATAAGTGACATGGAAGCCTTGCGGGGCGAGCACATCCATCAGGCGAAGCGCGCTGTCGCCGCCAACGGCGTTGAGGGCAAGTTTCGGGGCTTCACCGGCGGTGATTTCTTTGACTTTCTCCGCCACATCGTTGTCGTCGATGAGGACGTGGTCGGCTCCAATGGCTTCGAGTTCAGGCACAAGTGATTCCCTCCGCACCAGGTTGATGGTGCGCAGGCCAAGCAATTTGGCGATTTGGATGACGCAGGCTCCGACGCCTGAGTTTCCGGCATTTTGGATGACCCACGAGCCTTTCGGGAGTTCGATGAATTGGGTCAGCATACACCAGGCGGTCAGGGGGTTCACCTTGAGCATGGATGCCTGGTCGGCCGGCGTTTCTTTTGGAATTTTGAGCACCGCGGACTCGGGGCAAACGACTTCTTCGGCCCAGGTACCGACGTGTTCGATCAGGATCACCCGGTCACCGGCCTCGAACTTCGAGCTTTGGCTTTCGATGATTTCGCCGCAACCCTCGATTCCCGGAATGGCGGGAAGCTCGGGGCGGATACCGTAGATACCTTGAATCAGGTTGATATCGGCGGGGTTGATGGGTGAGGTGATCATCCGGACCCGGACGCTGTCGGCTTGGAGTTCCGGAGTGGGGGATTCCTTGATGCTGGTCACTTCGGTCGGTTGACCGAATTCGTTGAATGTGGAGTGTAACATAGAGTGTGATATTGGGTTGGTGGGGTTTAGGGAAAGAGACCGCGGATGGATTTGGTGGCTGCCACTTCACTGATGCCGAGTGCGAGAGCCGACACCCGGTGCGGGGTTTTGTTTTGCTCGGAGAACCAGATCACTTTTTCAAAGGCCGTTTCGAGTTTGGTTTCGAGTTTGGTGATCACTTCTTCTTCAGTCCACTGATAACGCTGCAGGTTTTGAACCCACTCGAAGTAGGAAACGGTGACACCTCCGGCATTGCAGAGAATGTCCGGGATGAGGAAGATGTCATCTCGCTGCTCGATGATGGCATCGGCATTCGGTGTGGTTGGGCCGTTGGCGCCTTCGGCGAGCACCCGGCATTGGAGCTGCTGGGCATTTTTATCGTTGATGACACGCTCCAAGGCTGCCGGGACGAGTGCATCGCAAGGTTGGATGAGCAAGTCGTCTGGATCGATGGGGGCAGCATCTGGGAATCCTATCACGCCGCCGGTCTTATCGGCGTATTCCTTGAGTTTGTCCACATCAATTCCAGCTTCATTCCAGACTGCGCCAGTGACGTCAGAGATACCCCGGATACTCACTCCGTAACGCGAAAGGGTGCGGGCCGCGTGATAGCCGACGTTACCAAAGCCCTGGATAATGGCACTGGCATCCTTTTCCTTGATCTTTAGTTTGGAGAAGGCTCGGGTGATGAGGAAAGCCACGCCGTGACCGGTGGCCATGTCTCTGCCCTGGGACCCTTGAAGTTCAACCGGTTTACCGGTGACGATGTCGGGTGCCAGGTAGCCTTTATGGGTGGAATAGACGTCGGTGATCCATGCCATGGTCTGGGCATTGGTGCCCATATCGGGAGCCATGACATCGGTTTCCGGGCCAATGAAGGGGAGGATTTCGGTGGCAAAGCGGCGGGTGACACTTTCCATTTCGTGTTCGCTCATTTGGCGCGGGTCACATGAGACGCCACCCTTGCCGCCACCGTAGGGGAGGTCCATCAGGGCGCATTTCCAGTTCATCCACATCGCCAGTGCGGCGACTTCACCAAGATTGACATCCGGGTGGAAGCGTAGCCCACCTTTGACTGGTCCTCGGGACAGGTGGTGCTGGACGCGGTAGCCGAAAAAGACTTCGGTTTCCCCGCTGTCCCGTTGAATGGGAACGGTGACAGTGATCAGCCGTTTTGGCCATTTGCAGCGTTCACGAACGGCATTGTCGAGTCCCAGAAAATCAGCCGTCCGGTCAAACTGACTGGCGGCCATGGCGAATACTTTATTGCGCATCAAGTCCTTTTTCACACTGGTACTCTCTACCCCATTTTTCCGTTATGACGAGGAGAATTTCCAAGGGAATGGATGATTTTTTCAGTGTGGAATGCATGGGGGCTTGCCACCAGTACACATGCGTGACGATTTCGCTTTGGATTGTACATTATACCACTCCGCAAAACAGATGAGACGATTGAAAGTTTTAAAGCTGTGAGGAAATGCACTTCGTGGTCTACCAGAGTTCCGGATAAATTTCTGTTCTGGCTGCGTTTCTCCTCAGTCATGGTGCCCGCACCATTCCATCGTCGCGCCTTGCCAAAACAGAAATTTATCTCGGCAATCGTCCCGTCTGTTTTGCTACTTGGTATTATGCCACTCCCTCGTCGCGTTTTGCCATCACAAGCATGGATCTTGGCAACCGTGCTGTCTGATTCGCTCCTTGGTGTCAGAAGGTTGAAGGTTGCTTTTGTCTGGAATCACTTGCAAGATGATCGGACTGGTTTAGGAGTGGCGCGTGATTGATTATTTTCAGAATTTGGACTACGGCGTGGCGTGGACGGGTTTGGCCTGGGTGGTGACCTCCTGCCTGCTGGTGCTTGGGTTTATCGGCACCTTGGTTCCGTTTTTACCCGGGCATTTGATCCTCTTTTTTGCGGCGATTGCCCATCGTCTGATGCTGGGTGCCGAGTCGGGTGTCGAGTGGTGGACTTTTGTGGTGTTGGGAGTGCTGCTGACGGTCTCGCAGGTTCTTGAATTTATGAGTGGGGCGGTGGGAACGCGCTGGTTTGGGGGAAGTCGGTGGGGCGCAGCCGGAGCCTTGGTTGGTGGGATTGTGGGTCTTTTTTTTATGCCTTTTGGTCTGATTCTCGGACCTTTGATTGGTTCGATGTTGTTTGAGTTTTTATTGGCGAAAAAAGAGGTCAAACCTGCGACGGTTTCAGGGATTGGGTCGGTGCTGGGCACGGTGGCCGGTCTGCTGATCAAAATGGTGGTCGGGGTGATGATGATCGTTTGGTTTATTGTGGATGTGATTTGGGTATAGAGGACAGATGGAAGATGGAAGAAATGGGATTGGCTGATATCTGGTGGCAAATTTTAGTTGAAGTTTTGCTTCGCAAACGTGGGATCGGGTGATGGTCGGTTGAGTGTGCACCGCCCTGTAGCTTGGCGGGGACACGCCACGATTTGGCTGCTTACCTTCCGATCATTGGAATTTTTCAGGGCCAGAGGAAGGGCGGAACCGGGTTGTTTTACCGCACAAAAAAACCGGAGAGGTTGCCCTCTCCGGTTTGAGTTGGATTCTCGTTAAGAATAGGTTGATCCAGTTGTCAGCCTAATGACTACTTACCCTTCTTGCTTGGGTAGAGTGGCTGGGGAGCGGTATCGTCCCAGACTGGGTTTTGAGTGGCGAAGATGTCAACTTGTGAGTTGTTGACGGTGGTTCTTGCCTGGTTGGATGTTTTGTCGACGCGGTACTGTTTAACCGATCCGTCGATCCGCAGCACCATCATCTTACCGCCGTAGATGTCCTTGTCGAACAGCATGGCAGTAGGAGCGCCACCGCTGGACATCAGGGGAGCGGCCAGAAGCGGACGGGAGGAGTTACCTCCGGTCGACTGGTCGTCGATGTAGAGGAAGCCCACTTCACCGTTGTCCAGGGCGTTGTTGTAGTCGTTGCTTTCGTTGCCGACATCGCCGTCAGGCTGCTTGGAGAAAGCGGTTTTGGCGTAGAAGTTCTCCTCGGAGGTGACGTTGCCGTTCAGGAACAGCTGTCTGAGCACATCGTTGGCAGTGTTGCCGGATGCACCGAGGCCGGCGCTGTCAGCGGAATCAGGGAAGAAACCGTAATCCTGGTCAAATTCGAACAAAGCCAGGTGCAACTGCTTGGCGTTATGCGTAGCGGTTGCCATGTCGGCTTTCTTCATTTGTTTCAGCACCAGCGGTGTAGCAAATCCTGCCAGAGCGGCAATGATTGCGATCACCACGAGAAGCTCCACCAGCGTGAAGCCCTTGTTTATGTTCTTTCGAGTTATGTTCATGGTATTACTTTGTATTACTTGGTTTATGTTAATGTAACGTATGTTATTTATTTATGTTATACGTCAGCACAGCGACTGTACACACCATTGCGAACAGTCGCATAACTGACAGTTAAAGGTAACGCGTGGCCATTGCTCCGCAAGGTAAAAAACGGATTTACATCAAAAATAGAGCGTACAAGCGTTTAAAATGTAAATCAGGTATAGACACCGTAAATTCAACGACTTGTGCGTTGCATACGTCAGTCGGGGATGACGGCTTTTGTTGCCGTGATTTTAATGGTTGATGGCATCCACCAGGCTGGCCAGATCTCCCGGGCTGGCTTGATCGGCATCGAGGATGGCTTGTTTTTGTAATTCGGTGATTTCGCTGACGCCTTTGCGTGCGAGATCGAGCATGGCATCCATTTGCTCGGAGCTGAAAACGGCCTCTTCGCCGCTGCCTTGGACTTCGACAAATTCGTGGTCTTCGGTCATGACCACGTTGAAATCCACGCTGGCATGTTTGTCCTCCGGGTAGTCGAGGTCGAGGATGGCTTCGTTTTGGAAGATGCCGGCACTGATACCGGAGATGAGTTTTTTCATCGGGAAAGTCCTGAGTTTTCCTTCGGCGATGAGCTTATTGAGCGCAATGGCTACGGCGACACAGCCACCGGTGATCGAGGCGGTGCGGGTGCCTCCGTCTGCCTGCAGCACGTCACAATCGAGCCAGACCGTGCGGTGGCCGAGGGCTTTCAGGTCGACAACGGCGCGTAGGGAGCGGCCGATCAGGCGCTGGATTTCAGATGAGCGGCCGTCGATTTTTCCGCGGGTGATATCGCGTGCTTTGCGGTCGAGGGTGGAGTAGGGGAGCATGTTGTACTCTGCGGTCAGCCAGCCTCCGCCGACTTTTTGCATTTTCATCCAGCGTGGGATGTCTTCCTGGATGGTGGCGGCGCAGATCACGCGGGTGTTGCCAAAGGAAACGAGCACGGAGCCGGTGGCGTGGGGGGCGATACCATGCTGGAAGGAAATCGGGCGAAGTTGGTCATAGGAGCGGCCGTCGGGACGAGTCATGATTTGAGTTTGAAGTTTGAAGTTTGAAGTTTCAAGTCCCGAGTGTATAAGCTTCTGCCAGTGAAGGAAACCTTGGAAGAATTTGAGCAGTGGGGTGCTGACGTGATTTTTGGTCGGGCCCGCGGGTTTCGGGCAACGATGATGCGCTTGCTGCTTTGGATGCTTTCCGGGCTGTTTCGGCTGGCGGTGAAGTTACGGCTTCGGCGTTACCGGAGCGGGAGCAAGCAACAGGCGTATTTGGGGATGCAGGTGGTGAGTATTGGCAACCTGACGGTTGGGGGGACGGGGAAGACTCCGGTGGTTGAGTTGTTTGCTCGTGAGTTGGAAAAACGTGGCCGGCGTCCTGCGATTTTGAGTCGGGGGTATAAAAGTAAAAAATTGAAGCAGGTTCAGGAGTGGGTGAGTCGCGAAAATGGCCAGGTGATTCCGGAGGAGAGTATGCCCAAAGTGGTGAGTCAGGGAGGTGAGCCGATCCTCAAGGTGAAGTATGCCGGGGATGAACCGTGGATGTTAGCGAACAATCTGCCCGGAGTGTCGGTGGTGGTGGATAAGGACCGGGTAAAAGGAGGCCGTTTTGCGATGCAGGAGTTGGATGCGGATATGTTGATTTTGGACGACGGCATGCAGTATCTCGATTTGGCACATTCGATTGATGTGGTATTGATTGACCAGAATGCGCCGTTTGGAACCGGGCAGATGCTTCCCCGGGGGACCTTGCGTGAGCCGGCCCGCAATTTGTGCCGGGCGGATTACATCTTCATCACCAAGTGTGACGGCAGTTCCAATGCCCGCTTGATTGAGCGCATGAGGAAGCACAACCGCCATGCTGAGATTATCGAGTGCACCCATGGCCCCCAGTATCTGGAGGATTTATTTTCAGGGGAGCAACTTCCTTTGGAGTTTTTGAAAGACAAGTATGTGGCTGCCATTTCCGGTATTGCCGTACCGGAGAGTTTTGAAAATCTGCTCAAAAAGCTGGGAGCCCAAGTTGAATTTCACCGGGTATTCTCCGACCACCACAACTTCAACCAGAAGGATATCGATGGCTTTATGCTGCGCTGTATCCGTCGTGATATCGATATGATTGTGACGACCGAAAAAGATGCGGTGCGGTTTATCAAACCGACGGAACTAGACGTACCGGTTTATTTTCTTCGGATTGAAGTGGATATTCTCGAAGGGCAGGATGTGTGGGAGCGGTTGGTAGGCCGGATCTGTGGTCAAAAGCCAGTGGCCGACCCTTTATTAATGAGGCAGATGGCAGGTTAAGGGCTTATACCACTCCGTAAAACAGACGAGACGATTGATCATTGTTGAGGTATTTGGAAGAGCACTGCGTGATCCATGAGAGTTCCGGATGAATGACTCCTTTGGCTTTGTTTCTCCTTAGTCATGGTGCCCGCACCATTCCTTCGTCGCGCCTTGCCAAAGAACTCATTCATCTCGGCTATCGTCCCGTCTGTTTTACTACTTGGTATTATTTGACGATGGCTTCTTCGAAGCCGAGGTTTTTGGCGAGGTTTTTGGCACATTTGGCCCGGATTTCGGCCAATTTTTTTCGGCTGGGGTGGGTGTCCTTGCCTTCACTTTTGATTTTGAGGACCTCGATCAGGGCATCGGCCTGTTGTTCGACCAGTTGTGTCATATTGAGCAGCATTTGGAATCCCTCTTTTTCTGATTCTCCCGCTTGGGGCATGCATTTTTTATAGATACCGATGATGGCTCCGGTTCCTCCTTTGATACCGCCTGCATCGAGAGCGGCGCGTTGGAGTTCTTCGGGGTTTTCGAGGTTGGCGTCGGCAATGCGTCCGAGAGCAACGTGGGCGTTATATACGGCCATGGCACCCAAGCCGCCAATGGCGGTGCAGGCGGTTTGGGATAGTGGTCCTTCTTCTGGATCAGCCTGACTGATAGATGTGGTCAAACAAAGGCAGGCAAGGGTCAATGCGGCGATGATTTTCATAATAATGTTTTGTGTAGGTAAATTGCAGATTAGGTAGCTGCATTCTTGCGAGCAAGTACCAATTTATGATGGCCCTGGCAGGTCGAATACACTGGGGACTAACAGCCTGCGGAGCCGACAGGTTGCCCTGAAGAGGGGTTACAGGATTTTTTTAGAAGGTAGCGATAGATTTTGGGCAAACCTTGATCTTTGAAAATTAAAAATCCTGTCCATCCTGTCAGCGCCGCAGGCGTCACCGAGATAATCTCCCTAATCTAGGAGCCCTGATGGCGCTGGCCGGAGGTTCCGTCGAGGATCACGGGATCAAAAAGACTAACTGATTTTTCTATCCTTGTGGTTGTTCTCATGGAGAACTAGCTTGGGTGGCATGAGTCATTTGGAATCACAGTGGATCCTGGCGGAGGTGCCGGAGATTCCCCCCGAGGTCGGTAGGGGGATGCCTGAAATTTTGGTCAGAATGCTGTTGCAGCGGGGGGTTGAGCCGGACCAGATGGAAGCTTTTTTACATCCTCGCTTGAGACATTTACAAGATCCGTTTCTATTGCCGGAGATGCAGGCTGCTGTGGATCGGATCCTATGCGCGGTGGACCGGCATGAGCGGATTTGTGTGTATGGTGACTACGATGTGGATGGAGTGACATCGGTGACCTTGATGACCGAGGTGTTGGCGGCATACGGTGCCCGGGTGCGTAGTTTTATTCCAAGGAGGGGGCCGGAGGGCTATGGTTTGAACCAGGCCGCCTTATCGCGCTGTATGCAGGAAGGGGCCATGCCAGACTTGATGGTCACGGTGGATTGTGGCACCGCGTCGGTGGATGAAATCGCGTATCTCAAAGAGCAGGGGGTGGATGTAATTGTGGTGGACCATCACGAGTTGCCACCAGCGGGCAAGCCGGAATGTGTGGCGGTGGTTAACCCGAAATGTGGATCTGACACGGATATCGATTTTAGCTATCTTTGCGCTGCGGGGGTTGTATTCAAACTTGCACACGCCCTCTTGAAGACGAGGCAGTTGGAGCACTTTGATTTGAAGAATTATCTGGATCTCGTGGCGATGGCTACGGTCGCCGATATTGTTCCATTGGTGGAAGAAAATCGATTGTTAGTGAGGCATGGACTACGTTTGATGGAAAATACCCATCATGATGGCGTCAAGGCTTTGTTGGAGGTGGCCCAGGTCAAGGGGCCATTGACCAGTGCGGATGTCGGGTTCCGGATAGGACCTCGGATTAATGCGGCCGGACGTATGGACCAGCCAGAGGAGGCCCTAGCTACCTTGCGGTCAAAAAACATGGATGAGGCCAGGCAGTGGGCGACGCGTCTGGATGTTCATAACCGTGAGCGGCAGAGTGAGGAGCAGCGTATTCATCGGCAGGCCTTGGAGTGTCTGGAATCGGGTGGCTATCAGGACGATCCGGTGATTGTTCTTGGTTCCCGTGACTGGCACCCCGGTGTGGTCGGGATTGTGGCATCACGGATGATGCGTCGATTCCACAAACCAACGTTTATTATTGCGATTGACGAAGAGGGCATGGGCAAAGGCAGCGGTCGGAGTATCGGCGGGGTTTCGTTGATGGATGCCATCAATGCAAACCGTGATTGTCTCGAAGCCGGTGGAGGCCATGCCATGGCTGCGGGCATCAGCGTGCACGAAGATCAGATTGATTGTTTCCGTGAAGGCTTTTCCAAATATGTGTTAGAACATGTTGATGTCAAAGATCGCCTGCCTCGTTTGAATCTGGATGTGGAAATTGATTTTTCCGAATTGTCGTTGGATTTCCTCAACAGCTACGAATTGCTACAGCCTTTTGGCTCGGCCAATCAGGAGCCGATGTTTATGACACGTGAGGTTTATTTGACCGAGTCTCCGAGGGAGTTGAAAAACCATCACCTTAAGCTTTCGATGAAGCAGAAGGATTGCTGGCAAAGTGCGATGTTTTTCGGTGCCGGTGAGCGGGCATTGCCTCCACAACCATGGGACATTGCTTTTACAATTAACCGGAATGTGTTTCGTGGTCGGGTCAGTTTGCAGGTGGTGATCCAGGATGTACGCGCGCATCGCAAAGAAGACTGAAGATGGATCCCATTCACGCCAGCGACCGACTCGAAGGATTGGGGCTGATGTCTGCCAAGGATGTGTTGGCGTATGCTTCGGCAGGGGTCGAGACGGTTGCCGACTTATTGGATCGCTTTCCGAAGCGTTACGAGGACCGTCGTCGCTTTGATGCTTTTCCGGTTCAGGCGGGCAGTGGATCCTTGTGCCTGCGTGGGACGGTGGTCGATACCAAGGTGAAGCGTTTTGGTGGTCGGAAATCGTTTTTCGAGGCTGTGGTGTTTGAAGCGGGTGACGGGATGCTTTCTTCCAATAAAATCGTCTGCCGCTGGTTTAACATGCCATGGATGAAGAATGTGCTGGCGGCGGGGCATGAGTTGGTTCTTTTTGGCAAGCCCAAGGAGTATCAAGGGATGATGGTGATGGATCATCCGGATTTTGAAATTGAGGAGGGCGGGCAGCATGAGTCGGTTCACCTCGAACGTATTGTGCCGGTGTACAAAGGGGGCGGTGGTGTGGCACAGAGGAGGCAGCGCGAGTATGTATTCCATGTTCTCGAGCATATTGAGCTGGAGGGGCTCGCTGCTGAGTATGAGGTGGATGCCACCTACCCGAGGCATGAGGCATTGCGCGAGGTGCATTTTCCCAAGACGATGGAAGAGGCCGAGGCTGCCAGGCGGTTTTTTGCGCTTGAAGAGTTTTTCCGAATTCAGCTGAGTGTGGTTTGGAAGCGGGCGCGCTTGCGAGCCTTGCAGGGGCGGGTGATGGGGAGGAAGACAGCGTTGTTGACGGCATTTTACCACAGCCTTCCCTTTGATTTGACGGATGCCCAGAAGCGAAGTGTTAAAGAGATTCTAGCGGACATGCGGGCGCCTCAGCCGATGAGTCGTTTGTTGCAGGGGGATGTGGGGAGTGGTAAGACCTTTGTTGCCATGTGTGCGATGTTGCTGGCGGTGGATTCCGGTGCTCAGGCTGCGTTGATGGCTCCAACCCAGATTCTTGCCGAGCAGCATTACCTGACGTTTAGCCGCTGGTTGGAACCGATGGGGTTGCGTATTGCCTTGATGACGGGTTCGCGAAAAGAGCTGGAAGCATGCGATGGTGAGCCCCAAATCATTATCGGAACCCATGCCTTGCTCTACGATCATGAAGCATTTCAGGATCTCGGTTTGGTGATCATTGATGAACAACATAAATTCGGGGTGGACCAGCGTGCCAGATTGATTGCTCAAGGCGTGATGCCGGACACCCTGGTGATGACGGCAACTCCGATTCCCCGAACCTTGACTTTGACCTTTTATGGTGACCTTGATGTTTCCATTTTGGATGAGCGCCCGGCAGGTCGGGGAGAAGTCGTTACCGCGCTTCGCAAGCGGCCAAAGGTCTCGGATATTGCCGCCTTTCTCAAGCAGCAGCTGCATGCTGGTCGGCAGGCGTATTTGGTTTACCCGCTGGTCGAAGAAAGTGAGGCGCTTGATGCTGCGGCAGCGACGGTTGAGTTTGAAAAGTGGACGAAGCGCTTGCGGAAGTTTCGGGTTGGTCTGCTGCATGGTAAAATGCCAGCTGATGAAAAAGAGAAGGTGATGGGGGCCTTCCGTGATGGAGAGACCGATGTGCTGGTATCAACGACTGTGATTGAAGTGGGGGTGGATGTTCCCAATGCGAACGTGATGGTCATCCATAATGCCGAGCGCTTCGGTCTAGCCCAGCTACACCAGTTGCGTGGCCGGATTGGCCGGGGTGAGCATAAAAGTTTCTGTATTTTGCTGACCGATGGTAAGTCGGAGGAGGCGATGGAAAAGCTGCAAGTGATGGTCGATACTTCGGACGGTTTTAAAATTGCCGAAGCCGATTTACGTTTGCGTGGCCCGGGCGATGTTCTTGGCACGGCACAGAGTGGGGTCAGCGAACTGAGGTTTTTAGAATTTCTAGCAGATACGGCGTTGATTCGTGAGGCGAGGGAGCTTGCCGAAAAACTTATGGCCGAAGATCCAGGTCTGGCTCGACATCCCGGTTTATTGGCTGCGATCGAAGAGCGTGACCTGAGTGGGGCGTGACCTGCCCAGAGCGAATACACTGAGGGCTAACAGCCTGCGGCGCTGACAGGAGTCACATGATTGAAGAGGATTTACAGGATTTTTTTATAAATAAGCGATAGGTTTTGGGCAAACCTTGATCTTTGAAAATAAAAAATCCTGACCATCCTGTCAGCGCCGCAGGCATCACCGAGATAATCTCCCTAATGTAGGAGCCTTGGTGACTTGCCCAGCATTTTTTTGCTGACAGTTTTCAGATCTTTCGCTAGGTTACCTGTATGTCTAATAAATCGCTCTTTCTTCCGTTGGGGATGTTGGCAGCCATGGCCTGCCCGCTAGTGGCTCAGGAGGCCGGTAATGATCAGGCCGCCTTGATCCGTCAGGAAATCCAGCAAATGCGCCAGGAATACGAGGCCCGGATCAAACAAATGGAAACACGGATTGCAGAGCTTGAGCAGGAACAGAAGGCTGTTGCTTCGGCCCCTGCAGCACCTGCTGCCGCGGCAAGCCAGTCGGTTCCACCGCACAGCCACATTGCTTCGTCGGGATCGTCAAGCGGAGGAGCCAAAGCCGGTATCGCATCGACGGATGTGGTGGTTCCGGAAGGGTTTAAGTTTGAAGACGTGACCAAGGGCTTTACCTTTAATGGTTACTTTCGTGCTGGTTACGGGGTGAATAGCGAGGGAGACACAATGGAGGCGTTCAAGGCTCCGGGGGCTGGCTCGAAGTATCGTCTGGGTAACGAGGCGGAAACCTATGTGGAGACCGATTTTGGTTATACCTTTCCGGAGCTGGACCTCTCACCAGGCACCGAGTTTGCGGTTCACTTCATGCCGGCGTTTGTTTTGGCGAATTCGCGGGATGACGCCCGCAGTGATATCTCGGTGCGTCAGGCATATGGAACAGCGAAGGGTGTCTGGGATGCCCAACCCGAAGCGATGTTCTGGGCTGGTCAGCGGTATTACGATCGCTTCGATGTGCATATGACCGATTTCTATTATCTGGACATGAGTGGTTTCGGCGGTGGTGTCGAGGGCATCGATCTTGGTATTGGTAAACTCGCGGTTGCGTGGTTTGGTGGTAGCATCGATGATTATTCCTCTGATGCATCCGAGGTACTGAAGGAAACCAATAACAAAAACAGTTTGGATATTCGTTTGTCGGATATCGATGTTCCCGGAGGTAAGGGGATGGTCTGGTTAGATCTTGCGCATTCGGATGATTTGTCTCGGCCCAATGGCAACAATGTGAATGTTGATTCATCCACGGGAGCAGCAGTTGGACTACTGTATGAAACGGATGTGATCTGCGGTGGTCGCAGCCGGACCATGGTGCAGTATGGTGTGGGAGCTGCGGGCAACTTTCGATCGACTCAAGCGGACTACTCATTCTTGAGTTTGCCGGACGATATGGACCCGGCCTTGGAGGTGGATCCGGATGATGCCTGGCATTTTCGATTGACCCAAGACATTATCTATCAGCCCAATGAAAGTTGGGGGATGCAGGGGACCTTTGTTTGGGATGAAGTGGATGTTGGTTCGGCGGCTGATTCGAGGAATAGTTGGATTTCCGGAGGTGCCCGTGCGCAGTATAATCTGAATGATTACTTTAGCTTGGCATTGGAGGCCGGTGTGGATCACGTCGACACCTTTGATGGCGTCAATGGCAACCTCTACAAGGTGACGTTTGCTCCCCAGATTACGCCGGGAAGGGATGTGATGTCGCGCCCAGCACTACGCCTTTTTGCAACGTATGCGACTTGGGATGACGATTTGGAAGGTTTCGTTGCTCCTACGAGTTATGGGATGGACACCGATGGTTTCTCCTTTGGTGTGCAGGTGGAAGCCTGGTGGTAATACCATTCTCCCGGTGATTTTATCGGAATGGAAAAATAGTGAAGAGCTTGAGATGGGCGTTAGTCAGCGTAGCTGATGGGAATGAAAAGCGGTATTTCTTTGGCTTGATTTCGGCGTTTTTCCTCAGTCATGTAGCTCGCTACATTCCTTTGTCACGCCTTGAACTCAAGGCCAAACGAACACCGCCATTCCGACAAACG